>JAMOQA010000371.1 GCA_027064265.1 Acidobacteriota bacterium | reverse complement strand
CTGGCTCCCGCTCCTCGTCAGCCTGCCGGTGATCGCGATGCGGCTGGTCGCCGAGGAACGCCAGTCCGGGACCCTCGAGACACTCCTGACCGCCCCGGTGACGGAGAACCAGGTCGCGGTCGGCAAGTACCTGGCCGCCCTGGTCTTCTTCCTCGTCCTGTGGAGCCCGTACGTCGTCTACGTCGTGCTGATCGACCGGCTGGGAGACATCGACTGGCACGCGGCGGCCTGCGGGTTCCTCGGTCTCGTCCTGGTCGGCGGCTACCTGCTCTCCGCCGCGGTCGCGGCGTCGGCCCTGACGCGCAACCAGATCGTGGCCGCGATCCTCGGGTTCGTCGCCGTGATGGGCCTCTTCCTCGCCCCGTTCCTCCTGTCGTTCATGGCCCACGACGAGACCTGGAAGAAGGCCTGGGAGTACCTCGACCTGCTCCGCACGATGGACGAGATGCCCCGGGGAATCGTCGACACCCGGCACCTCGTCTACCCCGTCACGGGGATCGTGTTCTTCGTGTTCCTCACCGCGCGGCTGATCGAGGCCGCCAAGGGGAAGTGACATGGCGCGGGACCGGTGGACGAGGGGTTCCTCGCTCGCGGTCGCGGTCGTGGCCGCTGCGCTCCTGTTCGCCCTCGTCAACTACTTCGGCGCGAAGTACTGGACCCGGTGGGACTGGACGGCGGGCCATCTCTACACGCTCTCCAGCCAGACCCGCCACGTCCTCGAGTCCCTCGAGCGGGACGTGCGGATCGTGTCCTTCCTCACCGAGGGAAACCGGGTCAGCCCCGACGTGGTCGAGGAGATCCGCACGCTGCTGACCGCCTACCAGGGCGTCAACCCGGCCCGGGTCGACATCGAGTGGGTCGACTGGCAGCGGGACCCCCTGCGGGCCCAGCAGCTCCTCTCGGAGCTGGGGATCGATCCGCTCCGGGACTCCCTCGACGTGATCGTCGTCGAGTCCGGCGAGCGCCGACGCCAGGTGCGGCTGGACGAGCTGGTCGAGTTCGACCCGTCCGCCGGCATGGGCGGCCCCCCCCCGGTGCGGGCGATCACCGCCGAGGGCGCGCTGACCGCCGCCGTCGTCGCGGTCACCCGGCAGGAGAAGCCCCGGGTCCTGTTCGCCACGGGGCACGGGGAGCTGCCTCTCCGGGACGTCCGGGGGGCCGGCCTCTCGCGCCTCGCCGGGGCGCTGGAGAAGACGGACGTCGCGGTGGAGGAGTGGAATGCGCTCGGGGCGGAGAGCGTCCCGGAGGGAACCGACCTGGTGGTCGTCGCCGGGCCGCGCACCCCGTGGCTCGAGGCGGAGCGGAGGGCCCTCGCCGACTTCCTCGCCGGGGGCGGCCGCGTCCTCCTGCTCCTCGACCCGGTCTTCGAGCGGGCCGGGGGCGGGCGGTTCGTCGCGAGCGGTCTCGAGGAACTGCTGGCCGCCTGGGGTCTCGAGGTCCACGACGACGTGGTGATCGACCCGGACCACGGGCTGCCCTTCTTCGGGCCGGAGACGTTCTGGGAGGAACCGATTCCCCTCCACCCGGTGACCAGCCCCCTCTCGGGGCGCCCCGTCCTCTTCCTCCTCGCCCGTTCCCTCGGGAAGAAGGCGGAGCTGCCGGGCGGCGTCGTCCTCCACGACCTGGTGGAGACGACGGCGAACGCCTGGGGCGAGACCGATCTCCTCTCGGAGGGCGGTCCCCGCCGCGACGAGGGAGACCGCAAGGGTCCCCTCCTCCTCGCCGTCGCCGGCGAGAAGACCCGGCTGGCGTCGCCGGAGGAAGCCATACCCGGGAACGGGAAGGGGGACGAGGAGAAGGACGACCCGGGTCCCGGCGAGGAGGGAACCTCGGCGCCACCCGGTGCGCGCCTGCTGGTCATCGGCGACGCCGACATCTTCTCGAACGCCGGCATCGACCAGGCGTCCAACCGGGCCTTCGCGCTGAACGCCATCGGGTGGCTCCTCGCCGACGAGGGCCAGCTGGGGATCCCGCCGAAGGAGCGCACCCTCGCCCGGCTCTTCCTCACCGAGGAACAGCTCTGGACCCTCTTCGCCATCGTGGTGATCGGCCTGCCCGGTCTCGGCATCGGCGCCGGCCTGCTCACCTGGTGGCTCCGGAGGCGCTGAACCGATGCGGCCCCGCACCGCCCTCGTCCTGCTGGTGATCGCCCTCGTCGGCTGGGCGGTGGTCCTCCTGTGGGAGAAGGACGTGCCCGGCACCGAGGAACGACTGGAGAAGGCCGGCCTGCTGCTCCCGGACGTCGACCGGGACGCGGTCCGGCGCGTGGAGATCCGGCGGCCCGGCACGACGGTCGTCCTCTCCAGGGTCGACACGAAGAAGGACACCCATCCCCGCTGGAAGATCGAGTCCCCCCTCGCGGACCGGGCGGACCCGTGGGCGGTCGACTCCCTGCTGGCCGACCTCCTCGAGACGAAGGAACGGGGCACGATCGCGCCCGGGGAACTCCGGGCCGACCCGGAGGAGGCCGGCCTCGGCAAGGACGCGGTCCATGTCGTCCTCGCCGGCGAGGGGTTCCGCCACGAGCTCCTGGTCTCGGCGAAGCCCGCCCCGGGAGGCGTGCGCTACGTGCGCGTCGACGGGAAGGGTCCCTGGCACCTGGTCGGTGGCGGCTTCCCGCGGGCGATCGAGCAGCCGGTGGACGACCTGCGGGACCGGCAGCTCCTCGGCGACGTCTCCGCCGTCGACGTCGCCTCGCTCGACGTGCTCGAGAACGGGAAGAAGGTGCTCTCCTTCGCGCGGCGCGAGGGGGACGACTGGTGGATCACCGCGCCGATCGAGGACGACGCGGACAACACGCTGGTCGGCGACCTGGTCGGCCGGGTGACCGGGGCGCGGGCGGAGGAGTTCGTCGACGACCCGCCGGGGCCCGACGCCGACCTCGGCCTCGATCCCCCCGCCCACGCCTTCCGGCTGACCCTCCGGGAGCCCCGCGAGGGAACCCTGGAACTCGCGCTCGGCGACGAGACTCCCTCCGGCGCCGGCCGGTACTGGGCGCTGGTCCCGGGGCGGCCCGGGCGGTTCGAGGTGTACGCCGCCTCGATCCTCGGGCTCCTCGCGAAGGCGCCGGACGACTGGCGCTCCCGGCTCGCCCTCGACTACTCCGCGTGGGACGTCCTCGAGTTCGACGTGGAACGGGACGGTACGAAGCTGACGGTCAGCCGCGTGGAGGACGGCAGTGCGCCGGAGAAGTGGGTCCCCCTCGAACCGGCCGCCTTCCCCCTCGACCCGGACGCGGCGGAGCGACTGGTCCAGGACCTGGCCCGCACCGAGGTCGTGCGCCTGGCGCCGGGCGCCGATCCCGCCGCCTGCGGCCTCGACCACCCGGTGGCCCGGCTCGTGATCCGGCGCCGGGAACCGGAGCGGTTCCCGGACCTGGTCCTCGAGATCGGCGAGTCCGCCGGCAAGGGAGAGCGCTGGGCGCGGCGGGCCGGCCGTCCGACGGTCTTCGTCCTGCGGGAGGAGACCGCCGCCCGGATCGACCCGGCGAAGCTCCGCCGGGAGAAGCGGGGAGACACCGGGACGAAGGCTTCCGGGGACGCGAACGACGGAGCCCCCGCCGGGGGCGGGGGCTCCGGGCCGAAAGAGGAATGACGGTCGGCGAGCCCGGATCATGCATGAGCCCTCCGGCCGAAACACCGGATCTGCATGCTGGCCGGGCCCTTCGGGCCCTCTCGCCCGTACTCGGCGCTGAACACCCTGCGGCGTACCTCGAGGTACGCCTCGGGTGTTCAGGCCTCCGTGCGGGCGATCCAGCACGCATCTACGGCGCTTCGCCTCGAAGGTTCATGCATGATCCGGGCTAGTTCTCGCCGTCTCCCTTCCCGGCCCCGACCTCCTCCCCGGCCACGGGGGAGGATGCCTTCTTCGCCGCGTCCTGCGGCGGCGGCCCGAGGATCGGCTCGAGGTCCAGGTACTGGACGTCGGCCTGCTGCCGGAGGGCGGCGATCGTGTTCTGCATCTCGATCTTCATCAGCTGCTGGAACAGCTTCTTCTCGATGTCCTCCTTCACCTCGTCGAAGGGGAGGATCCCCGCGGGCTTCTCCTCGACGAGCCGCACCAGGTAGAACCCGACCGGCCCCTCGACCACCTCGGAGAGCTGGCCCGGCTTCAGCCTGGCGATCGCTTCCCGGAGGGCCGGGTTCCACCGCTCGTCCACCGGCAGCCAGCCGTAGTCGCCCCCCTCGATCGCCTTCGCGTCGGTGGAGAGTTCCCGGGCGAGGTCCGCGAACTTCTCGCCGGCGAGGATCCGCTTCCGGGCCTCCTCCAGCTTCTTCCGCTCCTCCGCCTTCATCTCCTCCGGGGCGTCCCCCGCCACCGCCCGGGTGATCACCTGGAGGTGGACGAGTCGCGGGCGCCGGAACTGCTGCTCCTTGAACTTGTCGTAGAACGCCCGCGCCAGGTGCTCCTTCTCGATCCGTTCCCTCACCTTCGGGGCGAGCACCTCCTGCTCGTACTTCTTGAACAGCAGCTCCCGCCGGATCTGCTCCTTCCGCTCGTCGACCGACAACCCGGACTTCTCGAGCCGCTCCCTCCACTGCTCGGTCGATTCGAAGCGGGACATCTCCTCGGCGAGCCTGTCCTGGACCTCCTGGTCGGCGACCTCGAGGCCCATCCGCTCGGCCTCCTTCGCGACGAGGTTCATCTTCGTGAGGAACTTCCTCCCCTCGAGGATCAGCGAGTACTCGTCGACCTGCAGCGGGAGCCCCTGCCGCAGGAGGAGCAGCTCCTGGGTGGCGCACCAGTTCTTGAGCCAGGCGCCGGAGATGTCCCAGTCGTCGATCTTCACCACCGCGACCTCCGGGGGAAGTTTCTCCCACAGGGGCGGGGACGGCTGGTCCTTCTTCTTCGAGCAACCGGCCAGGACGAGGATGCCGGCCAGGAGCAGCAGGGGAACGGCGAGCCTTGCGCGCATCGGGTCCTCCTCGGGCGCGCCGGCGGCGCGCCGGCCCGGGGACCACGCTGCCGGCCCCGGGGCGTCGCGCCGGATTGTACCCGGGGGGCGGCCCCCTCGCCCGGCGGCGTGCCGGCCCCCCGGGGCGGGACGTATCCTCTCTTCGTGCCTTCCCCGCGGTCCGTCCTCGTCCCGGTCCTCCGCCGGAGCCCCCTCCGGGCGCCCGGCGCCGGCCTCCTCGTCGCGGCCGGCGCCATCCTCGCGGCGGGCCGGGCGGAGGCTGACCTCGCGTTCACCCTGGCCGGGAGCGTGCTCCTCGCGAGTCTCCCGCTCCTCGCCGGGTGCTCCCTTCTCCACGCCCTCCTCCTGCGCCGGCGTTTCCGGGCGGCCCTGGCGGCCAACCCCGGGGAGGTCCGGGGGGAGGAAGGTCGGCCCCTCCCGACGGGCCTTCGGGCGGTACCGCCCCGGATCCCGCTGGTGCGGAACGGGTGGGTCTCCTGGACCCGCCCTCCCGGCCGCTCCCGGTTCTCCTCCGGCAGCCATCCCGGGGGCGAGACGCTGCTCCCCGAGGACCGGGCCCTGGTCGCCCGGCAGGAGGGCCACGTGGAGGCGGAGGACCTGTTCGGAGCGTTCCGCTGGCGCCTCCGGTTGACGGCCCCCCGCCGGGTGCACGTGCTCCCCCCCCGCCCCGCCGTCCCCGTGGACACGCTGCTCCGCGCCCTCGCCAGCGGGGACCTGCTCTCCCACCCGGAGGGGCCCCGCGAAGGGGACCGGGTCGACTCCCGCCCCTACGCGCCCGGCGATCCGGCCCGCCTGGTCCTCTGGAAGGCGTGGGCACGGCGGCGGGAACTGCTGGTCCGGACCCCGGAAACGGCCCTCGATCCCCGGGACCGGTCCCTGCTGGTCTGCCTGGTCGCGGGTCCGGGGGACCGGGAGGCGGCGGGCGTCGCCCGGCTCCTCGCCGAGGAACTCCTGCCCACCGGCCGGGCACGCCTGGCGGCGGACGGGTCGCCGGAGC
This sequence comes from Acidobacteriota bacterium, assembly GCA_027064265.1. Taxonomy (GTDB): domain Bacteria; phylum Acidobacteriota; class Polarisedimenticolia; order J045; family J045; genus JAMOQA01. The sequence goes on along the minus strand of JAMOQA010000371.1, from coordinate 4,749 downwards.
CGGTGGAGGACCTCGCGGTCGCCCTCGCGGCGATCTCGCGTTCGGCGGAAGCGCGCCACCGTTCCGGGGAGGTGCTCACCCTCGCGGCCGAGGCGATCCGGAAGGGCGAGGCGGTCCTGGTGGTCTGCCCCGCGACGCCGCCGCCCGCCCCGGGTCCGTTGCACGCGGCCGCGGGCAGCGCGGGAGAACTCGCGGTCCTCGCGGTGGGACGCTCCGCCCCGGCCGGCACGTCGCGGGGGCCACTCGCCCGCTGGCTGGTCCGTGAAGATCCCCCCGGCCCCACGCGAGAAGAGATGCTCGAGGGTCTCGCTCCCCTCGCCCACGGCGCGGTCCGGGTCGCCCTTGCCGACCTGGCCACCGGCGAGGTCGTTCCCCTCGCGGGAGACACGGGGAGGTTCCCGTGACCGGGGCGGTCGCCCGGGACGCCCTCCCGGCGGGACTCGTCCTGGCCGCCGCCGCGGCCCTCCTGTGGTCGGGGCACGCGACCCTGCTCGGCATCGCCGCCGCGGTGGTCGCGGCCGTCGCCGGGGCGGCGGGGGGGGAGGCGCTGGCGGGGAGCCGGCTGCGCCTGCCCGCCGCGCTCCTCCTGGCCCTTTCCCCGGCCGGGGCCGGGCTGCTCCTCGGACGGCTCCTCGACCTGCTGTTCGCCCGGGTCCCTCCGCCCGGTCCGGAGGTGATCCTGGCCATCCTCGACGCCCCGGGAACCGCGGGGGCAACCTTCGCGGTGGCCGCGGCCCTGGTACTCCTCGCCCGACGCCTGCCTCTCCTCGCTCCCCTGCCGGCGGCGCTGGTGGTGCTCGTCGCTTCCCTGCCCCTCCTTCCCCACCGGGGCGGCATGATCCACCGGCCGCGCCTGGTCGCGGAGCTGGCGTGGAGCCGCGGGCTCCACCCGGTGCTGATCCTCGCCGCTCTCGGGGCGGCGGCGGGCTTCCTCGGGCTCGTCGCCCTCGCCCGCGGCCGGGAGATGCGGCACCGCGCCCGGGACTTCCTCCTGCTGGTCGTCCTGGCCGGCCTGCTGGCCTTCGTGCTGCCGTCCGCGGGGCTCCTCCGGGTTCCCCCGGTGGACCCGCTGGGCCTCGGCGGAAAGGGTGGCTCCCGCGGAGAAAGGGGCCGGGATGCCCGGGCCCGGAAGGAACTCCTGCCCTTCCGGGACCGGGTGGACACCTCCCGGGCGAACGTGCCCGCGGCGGTCGTCGTCTTCCACGACGACGTCGCCCCCTTCGACGGGATCTATCGCTTCCGCCAGGCGGCCTTCTCCTCCTGGAACGGGCGGCGACTGGTGCGGGGCCTCCTGCCGGGCCTGGACCGGGATCTCTTCCCCGGCCTGCCCGGCGCCGGTCCGCTGCGTCGTTCGCCCCCGCCCGGCGAGGACCTGCGGGAACGGCTGGCCACGACGGTCGCGCTCCTCGCCGACCATCCTCTTCCCCCGGTGCTCGTCGACGGGATCGAGATCGCGCCGGAGGACAATCCCGATCCTTCCCTCTTCCGGGGAGCGTTCCGGGCCGTCTCCTCGGTGCTGGTCCGTCTCGATCCGTCGCTGATCCTGGCGGAGGCCGGCGACCCGGACTGGCCCGCCGACGTGCGTGCGGCCTACCTCTCGGTGCCGGAGGATCCCCGGTACCGGCAGCTCGCCACCGAGATCCTGGAGGGGATGCCGGAGGGGGAACGCCGCTCGCCGCTCCTCCGGGCGATCGCCGCCGGGACCTGGCTCGAGAAGAACACCCTCTACTCCGTGCGGACGAAGCACGCCGCGGCCCCGGACCCGACCGCATCCTTCCTGTTCGGCGACCGGGTCGGCTACTGCGTCCACCTGGCCCACGCGGCAGCCCTGCTCTGCCGGGCCCTCGGTGTGCCCGCCCGGGTGGCGGCGGGCTACGCGAGCCCGGCGGAGAACCGGGGCGGCGGTTCCGCCCTGGTGCTCCTCGCCGGGGACGCCCACGCCTGGTGCGAGGTCTACCTCGCGGGCGCCGGGTGGGTGCCGATCGATCCCTCGCCTCCCTCCCTCGACCCGCCGACGCCGGCCCCGGACCTCGATCTGCAACGCCTCCTCGGCGAGCTGGCCCGCTCCCGCGACCAGCGCCTGGTGCGGGAAGTGCCGACGCCGCTCCGGCTGCCCTCCATCGGGGTCGTCGGGCGCTGGCTGGCGATCCTCCTCCTCGCCTGGTTCCTGGCCGGACACGCCGCGAAGACCTGGCGGAGGCTCGCCCCGTACCTCTTCCCGGCCGATCCGGCCGGGCGGCTCGTCTACCGGGCAACCCTCGACCGGCTCGGCGAAGCCGGGCTCGGCCGGCGCCCGGGGGAGACCCGCGAAGCCCACGCCGACCGCCTGGCGGAACGGATTCCGTCGTTCCGGGCGCTGACGCGGTTGCACCTGGCCGCGGTCCTCGGGACCCACCCGGTCGACCGGCCCGGGGCGCTCCGGCTCGCCCGCCGGGTGCGCCGGGAGCTGGTCCGGGCGGTTCCCCGGTGGCGGCGGCTCGTCGGCCTTCTCGCCCCCTGGTCCTGGCGGCGCACCCGGTGAGCGGACCCTATAGTCTCCCGGGAAGGAGGGAACGAACTTGACGGAGCACGAGGCCCCGGGACACGGAACGGACGGAGCGTCCCTCGCCGTCGCGCGGGAGGTCGCCGACCGGGTGCGGGCAAGGCTCCGCCGCGCGATCCTCGGCCGGGACGACGTCATCGACCTCGTGGTCGTCGCCCTTCTTGCCGGCGGCCACGTACTGCTCGAGGACTACCCGGGCTCCGGCAAGACGATGCTCGCCCGCGCCCTCGGAGCGGCCCTCGAGCCGGCCGAAGACACGTCGGCCGCGCCCTTCCGCAGGATCCAGTTCACGCCGGACCTCCTGCCCTCGGACATCACCGGCGTCACCGTCTTCGAGCCGGAAAGCGGCACGTTCCGCTTCCAGCCGGGGCCGATCTTCGCCCACGTCGTGCTCGCGGACGAGATCAACCGCACGTCTCCGAAGGTGCAGGCGGCCCTCCTCGAGGCGATGGCGGAGCGCCAGGTGACGGTGGACAACGTGACGCACCCCCTCGAGGAACCCTTCCTCGTCATCGCCACGCAGAATCCCCTCGGTCTCGCCGGGACGTTCCCCCTCCCGGCCCCCCAGCTCGACCGGTTTCTCTTCAAGGTCCGGATGGACCACGTGGACCGGGAGGCGGAGCTGGCGGTCCTCGACTCGTGGCGCCAGCGCCTCCACCCGTCCTTCGACGACGGCGCACGGGTCGCGCCCGCGGAGGTCCTGGCGGCACGGGACGCGATCGAGACCGGGATCCACGTCGCACCCGCCATCCGCGAAGCGCTGGTCGATATCGCCCGGGCCGTCCGCTCCGACCAGCGGGTCGCCCAGGGGCTCTCGACCCGCGCGATCCTCCAGGCGATCCCCGCCCTCGCCGCCCGGGCGCTCCTCGCCGGCCGGGACTGGGTCGGCACGGAGGACCTGGAAGCCCTGCTCCTCCCGCTCTTCGCCCACCGGCTCGCCCTCGCCCCCGGCGTGCGCGACCCGGAACCGGTCCTCCGGGACGCCGCCCGGGACGTTCTCGACCGGGTGAGCGCGGCCACGCTCCGGCCCTGATCACCCCCCGCGTCCGGTGACCGGACAAGGTGTCCGGTTCCCGCCCGGAAAGCGGACGCCAGGTCACGGGAAGGACGATCGCCCGGTACCGTCCGGCGGTCCGTCCCGGTACGGACCCGCCCGCGTTCGCCCGTGCCCTTCGCTGGCACCCCCCTTGCTCTTCCGACGCGGCGAGGAGGTGAGAAGACATGACCAGGAACCTGAAGATCGCCGCGTTCGCCCTCGCCTGCGCCGTCACCATCGCCCTCGCCATGCCGACCGTCCGCGCGGAGTCGTACTCGGCCCACGTCGACGGACCGGTCGTCATCGACGGTCACGTCTTCTCGGGGGGGCACCTCGAGCTGCGCACCGTCGGCCGCGGGGACCAGCTCTGGGCCCTGCTGCTCGACGGGAAGCAGGTGGCGCTCCTCTTCCGCGACACCGACGGCTGGAAGCCGGCCGGCGCCCATGCCGCCCTGGTCTTCCAGGTCGACCGCCGGGGCCTCGCCCATCTCTCCGGGATCGAGTACCGGGGAGTCCAGGGCACGGACCCGCTCTACCGGCCCCTGCGGGTCGCCACCGTCTCCCCCGGCCTCGCCCGGGTGCCGGCGGTGACGCCGGGCGCGGAGGGGATCGCCACCGCGCGCCGCTGACCCCCCTCCCCGCGACGGGGACCTCCCCTCTCCTCTCTCTCCACCACCACGCCGCGCACCCCCCGGACCGGGGGGTGTTCCCTTTCTGCCGCACGTGGCCGAGGGACGCGACCCGGGACTATGCTCCCGGCGTGCGCGGCCTCCTGCGAAGCGTTCTCCTCCTCGCCGTGGTCCTGGCCTGCCTGCCGGGTCACGCAGCCGCCCCCCCGGGGTCGGCTCCCCCGGCCCGCACGGCGGACGTCGGCGAGATGGAACGGCAGGCACTGGGCGCCCTCGACCGGGAACGCTGGGTCCGGGCGCGGGAACTGGCGACGCGGATCCTCCGGGCCGATCCGGACTCCCCGGTCGGGGAGTACGTCCTCGCCGTCGCCCTCCACGAGGGCGAGGGGAACGTGGCCCTCGCCCTGCACCACTACCGGCGCGCCCGGAAACTGCTCGAGGACCGGGAGGGGGAACCCCTGCCGGGCCGGGAGAAGCTGCACCGGGAACTCCTGCGGGACCTGGCCCGCTGCCTCGGGACCCTCGGCCGCTACGGGGAACAA
>JAMOQA010000370.1 GCA_027064265.1 Acidobacteriota bacterium | reverse complement strand
AACACCAATAGACGACGATCCGCCGCCCGGTTCAAGGGGAAACGGGGCGAAAGCGGTTTTCGTCCTTCCCGGGCCAGCAACGATGGTGCCGGGTGTTCCCGAACGTCGGTCACCGGCCGATCGGCTCTACCCGGGAGAAACGACGGGCGGCGAGGGTTACGGACATCGGGCGCACTGGTTTCGTCAGCCGAGGGCGACGTCGAGGACCATCATCACGGTGAAGCCCGCCATCAGGCCGGCCGTGGAGACGTCGGTGCTCCCCTTCTGCTGGGCCTCGGGGATCAGCTCCTCGACGACGACGTAGATCATCGCGCCGGCGGCGAAGGCGAGGGCCCAGGGGAGGAGGGGGCGGATCGCCAGCACCGCCGCCGCGCCGAGGACACCGGCGACCGGTTCGACGATCCCGGAGAGCTGGCCGTAGAAGAAGCTCTTCCGGGCCGAGAGTCCCTCGGCCCGGAGCGGGACCGCGACCGCCGTCCCCTCCGGGAAGTTCTGGATCCCGATCCCGAGGGCGAGGGCGATCGCCCCGCCGAGCGTCGCAGAGGGGAGTCCGGCGTGGACCGCCCCGAAGGCCACCCCGACGGCGAGTCCCTCGGGGATGTTGTGGAGGGTGATCGCGAGGACGAGCAGGACCGCGCGCTCCCACGACGTGGGGATCCCCTCGGCGTCCTCCCGGGGGAGACCGAGGTGCAGGTGGGGGAGGACCCGGTCCACCCCCCAGAGGAAGATGCCCCCGAGGAGGAAGCCGCCGGCCGCGGGCAGCCACGGGATCCCCCCGACCTCCCGGCTCATCTCGATCGCCGGGGCGAGGAGCGACCAGTAGCTCGCGGCGATCATCACGCCGGCGGCGAAGCCGAGGGAGGCGTTGAGCACGCCGCGGCGCATCGTCGCGACGAAAAAGACGAGGCCGGCGCCCGCGGCGGTGACGCCCCAGGTGAAGAGGGTGGCCAGGAGGGCCTGGAGCACCGGGTGCAGTTCCGCGAACCACGCGAGCATCGCCGTCCTCCGCGGAAGAGGATACCCCGCCCGCGGCCGTTCGCCGGGGTGCGCGGCCGTCCGCCCGGGGCATGCGCGGGGCGAAAGAACCCCCTTGCAAACCGCCGCGCTCCCCGTACCTGATAGGGCGAGCGGCCCGGGTGCGCCTGCCCGGGCCGGAGCCTGTTGTGCGCACCGGCGGAGGGGAGGCCGCCCGGGCCAACTGGGGGCAAGGAGAACCGCCGTGCGTCGGTCCCGTATCGCCGTCTTCCTGTCGATCGTCGTTCTCGTCGTCCTCGCCGTGCCGGCGACCCTGGCCGCGCCGGCCGACGAGGGACCGGTGGTGGTCCGTCTCGTCGCCGACGACGGGGACCGGATCGTCCTCGACATCGATCTCGTCGACTTCGACCGGGAGACCGTCACGATCGACGGACGGGAGTACGTTCGCTTCGTGGTGCCCGGCGAGGGGATGCTCCTCGAGAAGGGGAGCCCCGAGCTGCCGCTGATCGCCCGGAGCGTGATCGTTCCCGACGATCGGAAGATGGCGGTCCGGCTCCTGGAGTCGACCTGGACCGAGGTCGAGGCGGTGCCGGTTCCCTCGAAGGGGAGCCTGCCCCGCACGGTGGACCCCGCGACCGTTCCCTGGGAGTTCGGCCCGGCCTACCGCGGGAGGCGGCCCTGGCCGGCGACGCCGGTGGCGGCGGGGCGGCCGTACATCCTGCGCGACGTCCGGGGCCTCGCGGTGCGGGTGACCCCGTTCGTCTTCGACCCGGTGCGGGGCATCACCCGGATCTACACCCACGTGCGGGTCGAGCTGCGCGACGTGGGTCCGGGCGAGATCAACGTGATCGACCGGGCGGCACTCGGCTGGAAGCCGTCCCGGGCGTTCCGCGAGCTGATGCGGGCGCACTTCGTCAACTTCGAGGAACGCGACCCGGCCGCGGCGACGCCCGAGGAGGACGGGGACCGCTACCCGGACATGGACGAGGACGGGTCGATGCTGATCATCTGCCACGACCCGTGGGTCGACCGGATGACCGCGTTCGCCGACCACAAGTCGGCGATGGGGATCCCGGCCGACGTCGTCCCGGTCGGTGACGTCGGCAACGACCCGGACTCGATCAAGGAGTACATCCGGCAGCGATACGACAGCACGAACCTCGCCTTCGTCCTCCTCGTCGGGGACATCGACCAGGTGGCGAGCCCGACGGTCAACTACAGCGGGCGAGAGGGCCCCGGCGACCCGACCTACGCGCTGCTCGCCGGGGACGACGACTACCCGGACATCATGATCGGCCGGTTCTCCGCCCAGCGGGACTGGGAGGTCGACACCCAGACCGAGCGCACGATCGACTACGAGGGGTCCCTCGACGCGATCCACCAGGACTGGTTCATGCGGGCGACCGGCATCGCCTCGGACCAGGGCGCCGGGCAGGGCGACGAGGGCCAGATGGACAAGGAGCACATGGACGAGATCCGGGACTGGCTCCTCGACGCCGGTTACGACCCGGTGGACCAGATCTACGACCCGGGCGCCACGGACACCCAGGTGGCGGACGCCCTGAACGCCGGCCGGGGTCTCGTCAACTACTGCGGCCACGGCAGCGAGACGAGCTGGGGAACGACCGGGTTCAACGTCGACGACGTGGACGCCCTGGTCAACGACGACATGCTCCCGTTCATCTTCTCCGTCGCGTGCGTCAACGGCGCGTTCCACAAGCGGGACAAGTGCTTCGCCGAGGCCTGGTTGCGGGCGACCGACGACTCGACCGGCAGGCCCACCGGCGCGATCACGTTCTACGGCTCGTCGATCAACCAGGACTGGGCGCCGCCGATGGAGGCCCAGGACGAGTTCAACCTGCTGCTGACCGACCCGGACCACCCCTATCACACGGTCGGCGCCCTCTACTTCGCCGGCTCCTGCTCGATGATCGAGAAGTACCCGTCGGAGGGACCGGGGATGTACAAGACCTGGCACATCTTCGGTGACCCGTCCCTGCGGGTCTACGGCGATGCGTCTCCCCACGGCATGGAGGTGACCCCGCCCGAGGGCGTCGAGGGCAGCGGTCCGGCCGGAGGGCCGTTCGACCCGGACCGCCGGGTCTACACGGTGAAGAACCGGGACCAGGAGGAGACGATCGACTTCCAGGTGACCGCCGACGATCCCTGGGTGGTCGCCGAGCCGTCGGCCGGAACCCTCGGCCCGGGCGAGTCGGCCGAGGTGACGGTCTCCTTCGGCGAGCTGGCCCACCAGCTGGACAACGGGGACCACCAGGCGACGATCCGGTTCGTCAACCTGACCGACCATGCCGGGGACACGACCCGGCCGGCCCGGCTGCACGTCGGGCGTCCCGTCGAGGAATACTCCTGGAACCTGGACACCGACCCGGGCTGGTCCCGGGACGGGGAGTGGGAGTTCGGCCAGCCGCAGGGCGGTGGAGGCAGTTCCTCCTGTCCCAACCCGGACCCGAGCTCCGGGGCCACCGGGACGAACGTCTTCGGGATCAACCTCTCGGGGAACTACGACCGGATGGCGGGCGACCCGCAGTACCTGGTGCTCGGTCCCGTCGACCTCTCCGCCGCGACCGGCACGCGCATCCGCTACATGCGGTGGCTCAACGCGGGCCAGGCGCCGGTGGTCAGCCAGGCGGTGGAGGTCTCGACCGACGGGTCGACCTGGGAGAAGGTCTGGGAAGCGGAGGGACCGACCTCCGACGATCACTGGGTCGAGGCGGAGCACGAGGCGCCCCGGGCCGACCACCATGCGAGCGTCTGGTTCCGCTTCAAGCACCACGTGCAGCTGACAGTGGTCGACTCGTGCTCCGGCTGGAACGTCGACGACGTGGAGATCCTCGCGTCGCCGGCGACGGCCCGGGTGCGGGTGACCGTCGAGAAGGACGCGATCTCCTGGGACCGGGACTGCGGCGCCGAGGCGTTCGACGTGGTGCGGGGCGACCTGCGGGAACTCCACGAGAGCGGCGGCGATTTCGCCGCGGCGACGAAGGAGTGCCTGGCGGACGACCTGGACGCCGACCGGCTCGACTGGACGGCGGCGCCGCCGGCCGGCGAGGGCTGGTGGGTGCTGGTCCGGGGCGTCGCCGACGGCGACCCGATGACGTGGGAGAGCCTGGCGGACTCCCAGGTCGGCCTCCGGGACGACGAGATCGACGCCTCGCCGAACACCTGCCCCTGACCCGTCGCGCTTCGCGCCACAAGGGCGCCGCTTCCCGCCTCCGGGGCCGGGCATCCGTCGCTTCCCCATCGGACCGCGTCGGGGCCGGGGTTCAGCGATCGTTGCGGGAGCAGCAGGGTGAATCGGGGGACTCCTCCCGCGGGGCGGCGCAGCAGGCGTCGGGGGCGACCGCTTCCCCGCGCCGCCTGGTCACGAGGCGGGCGAGGGGAGCGCGCAGCAGGAGGAGGAGCAGGAGGATCGCGCTGCCGTGGCGCACCCAGGCGGGCAGCATCGACCCCGCTCCCGTCGTCACCGGAAGGCCCGTCCAGTCGAACGCCGCGTCGAGCAGCAGGCCCGAGCCGAGGGCCGTCAGGGCGACCACCGCCAGGTACGCGAGGGCGGCCCGCCGTCCGAGGATCTTCCAGACGGTGGCGATCGTCGCGCTGTTCGTCGCGGGGCCGGTCATCAGGAAGACCAGCGCCGCTCCCGGGCAGACGCCCTTGGCGATCAGGGCGGCCGCCACCGGCACCGAGCCGGTCGCGCAGACGTAGATCGGGATGCCGATCACCATCATCGCCAGCATCGGGACGATGCCGTGGCCCAGGAGCCCGGCGAAGAGATCCTCGGGAACCAGGAGCCCGATCAGCCCGGCGACCAGGATCCCGAGAAGGAGCGGGCGCGCCAGGTCCTCCGGGAGGGTGACGAACCCGTACGTGAGCACCCTCCGCCACCAGGGCTCCCCGGGCTCGGCGGCGCAGCATGCATCGGTGCAGGCCTCCCCGGCTGGATCACCGGTGGAAGCGGCCGCCGGGAGGGAGATCGGCCGCGGGGCCTCCGGCTCCGGGGCGGCCGGGACGTCTCGCTCGTCGCCGAGCAGGTCGACCGCGGCACCCCCGATCACGCCGGAGAGAAAGGCGACGACGGGGCGCACCACGGCGAAGACCGGTCCGAGCAGGGAGAACGTGACGAGGATGCTGTCCACGCCGGTCTGGGGAGTCGACAGGAGGAACGCGGCGGTGGCCCCCCGGCTCGCCCCGTGGCGGCGCAGGGACGCGGCGACCGGGATCACGCCGCACGAGCAGAGGGGGAGGGGCACGCCGAACGCGGCCGCCTTCAGGGAGGGACCGAGACCACGGCCCCCGAGGTGTCGTTCGATCGTCTCGGGACGCAGGAAGACCGAGAGTACACCGGCGACCAGGAACCCGAACAGCAGCCAGGGTGCCATCTCGCCGAGCAGCATCCAGAACTCCCGGGCGAGGTGGATCACGAGGTCCGTCATCGGTCACCTTCCGTGTCCCAGACTAAAGGAAAAGGGGGGCTTGCGCCCCCCGTCCTCGCACCGTCTCGGAGCGACGGTTCCAGGAGCTTCCTCAGTGGTGCTCGGCGAGGAACTTCTTCATCTCCTCGGGGTCGGCCTTCATCGTGTCCATCCCCTCGTCCCAGTCCGCCGGGCAGACCTCGCCCTCGTGGCTGGTGACGTACTGGAAGGACTTGAGCACCCGGAGCGCCTCCTTCGTGGAGCGGCCGACGGAGAGGTTGTTGATCGTCACGTGCTGGACGGTTCCCTCGGGGTCGATGAGGAACAGGCCGCGCAGGGCCACGCCCGCGTCCTCGTCCAGGACGCCGTAGTCCGCCGAGACCTTCTTGCCGAGATCGCCCAGGAGCGGGAACTCCAGGTCGCCGCCGAGGCCGCCGTCGGCATAGTCGGCATCGACCCAGGCCTTGTGCACGAAGTGGGAGTCCACCGAGATCCCGAGGATCTCGCAGTTCCGCTCACGGAACTCCTTCGCCGCCTTCGAGAAGGCGAGCACCTCGGTCGGGCAGACGAAGGTGAAGTCCAGCGGGTAGAAGAGAAGGAAGACCCACTTGCCGCGGAAGTCCGACAGCTTGTAGGGCTTGAACTCCTTCTTGTAGTAACCCATCAGCTCGAAGTCCGGGGCCTGCTTTCCGACGAGACTCATCGTGTTCCTCCTCTTTCCTCTGCGTGCCGGTCCGGTCCTCCCGGCCGGGATCGATGTCCGCGTGATCGTCGGCGGGAGCGCCGACGGAACGAATCGTACCTTATTGCAACAAAGTTGCAACCCCTCGGGGCCGGAAATCGACCATCGGCGGATTTTACAAGCTGGTCAGCCAGCCGCCGCGCTATCCTCTGCGGCACCGGACGCCCCCTGTCCGGGAGGGAGTCTCGAAGATGAGCCGCCGCCTCCAGTCCCCCCTGCTCCTGGCCGTTCTCGCCCTCGCCCTGGCGCTCGTAGCCCCCGGTTGCGGGGAATCCGGGCACGGGGAGCCGTCGGTCACCCTGGCCGGCAAGGTGCTCGGTGCCGACGGTGCGCCGTGCCGCAAGGCACGGGTCGCCGTCAGCGCGGGACCCCGGCTCGGGTCCCGCGAGCTGGCCCTGGCCGAGCCGGGATCCGACGGATCGTTCACCATCGAGGTGCCGGCGGGGATGCCGACCTTCCTCCGGATCGCCGCGGTGGATCACCGGGAGACGGCGGTGCCGGTCTACCTCGAGCCCGGGGAGGACGGGGCCGAGGTGACGGTGCGCCTCGCCCGGAACCCCTTCGTCGAGAACCCGGAACGGGTTCGCCTGACCGGCTCGTGGCTCGACTTCAACTGGCGGAAGGCGGTCGACATGACCCGCCGGGAAGACGGCACCTGGACCTGGGAAGGCGAGGTCGAGCCCGGCGACGACGGCCGGGTCGCCTACCAGCTGCTCGACGTCGTTCCCGGCCACAGCGTCAACGGGACGGACGCGGTCGACTTCGAGTACGACGGGGGCGGCGACTGGATGTCGATCGTCGAGGCCCCGAAGGGACACGTCCGGATCGTCTTCGATCCGGCGAAGCTGCCGCCGGCAGGGGAGGGCGACCTGCCCTCGGTCGCCTGGGACGGGGGGCACCGCTGGCTCGGCGAGCTGTTCGCCCTGCGCAGGGAGGGACGAGCCGTCCAGTCCGCCCTCTTCGAGCGGTACCGGGAGCTCGAGGGAAGCGGGCGGGAGGTCACCGAGGAGGCCCTCGGGGACGTGATGGGACGGCTGGCGGCGTACCGGGAGCGGCTGGCGACGGTCGCCCCGGGGGACGGTCCTGCTCCCTACCGGGCCTGGGTGGCGTCCCACCTCCTCGCGGCATTCCTGCCGGGTGACGTCGTGAACGACCAGGAGCGAGCGAGCCGCGAGCTGCGGGCCGCCTGGAGCGTGGCCCGGCCGCTGCTGCCCGCGACGAGCCCGTTCTGGGTCGGTGTCGACAGCCGCACGCTCTACCGGCTGGCGAAGGTCGTCGGGGGAGACGAGGTTCCCGCCCTCCTGGAGGCGCTCGCCCGGGAGAACCCGGTGCGCGATGTCCGGGGGCAGGCGATGCTCGCCCTCCTGCGGCGGGCCGACGAGGCGCGGGACGAGCAGGCGGCGCGCCGCTGGTGGAACGAGCTCTCCCAGCGGTACGGGGACGAGCGTGCCTACCAGTGGGATCTAAAGCGGTTCGACCCGGACCGGAAGGTGGCCGTCGGCAAGCCCGTGCCGTCCTTCGAGGTGACCACCCTCGAGGGGAAGAAGCTGACCGACCGGGACCTGCGCGGGAAGGTCGTCCTGCTCGACTTCTGGGCCACCTGGTGCGGCCCCTGCATCGGCGAGATGCCGCACCTGCACGAGGCATACCGGAAGTTCCACGACCGGGGTTTCGAGATCGTCAGCTTCTCCCTGGACGCCTCCCCGGACGCGGTGAAGGAGTTCCGCAAGGGGGAGTGGAAGATGCCCTGGACCCACGTCTTCCTCGAGGGCGGCTTCGACTCGAAGGTGGCGCAGGCGTTCGAGGTCAGCGGCATCCCCGAGCCGGTCCTGGTCGGCCGGGACGGCACGATCGTCGCGGTCGAGCCGGACACCCGGGGAAGCGACCTCCTCGGCGCGATCGAGAAGGCGCTCGCGGCCGGCGGGAACTGAACGCGGGAAGGGGAACGCGCGGGCGGGCCGGCCGACCTTGAGGCCCGCGGGGCGGGTTTCGTATCCTGAGAACGCCCGAGACGTCGGTCCGCACCGGGCCGGGGGGGTCGTGCCATGGCGTTTTCGCGTCGTCCTTCGTTCGTCGCCGCAGTCGTTCTTCTCGTCGTCGCGCTCCTCGCGGGTTGCGCGGGCTCGCCGGTCCGCCGGGAGACGGTCACCCTGCGCGGCCGGGTCCTGGCGGCGGACGGCTCGCCGCCGCGGAAGGCCCGGGTCGTGCTGCTCGAGGTCCCGGAGGCGGAGTCCCGGCCGGTCCGCTCGGTGACGCCGGGCCCGGACGGTCGCTTCGCCCTCGAGGTTCCCGTGGGCCAGCCCTGCTACCTCCGGGTCGCGGCGGTGTACCACGACGAGGCGATCGTGCCGGTCCACGTCGCCTCCGGCGACGCCGCCTCCGTCGAGGTCAGGCTCCGCCCGGTGGAGCTGCTGCCCGAGCCGCAGCGGGTCTTCCTCCAGGGTTCCTGGATGAAGCTCGAGGGGGACGGTGTCTACATGATGGAGATGGAGCCGCAGCCCGACGGGACCTGGGCCTGGGAGGGTCCCGTCGAGCCCGGCGAGGACGGCCGGGTCTCCTTCCAGGTGCGCCACGCCACCCGGGGCCACGGAGTGCCCGGGAGCCCGGCGGAAGACTTCCTCTGGGCGGGGCGCGCGGGCTGGCGGGCCGTGGTCCGCGCGCCGGAGGGTGGCATCCTGCGCGTCACGTTCGACCCGGCGGCGATTCCGCGCGCGGGTGACCGGTCGCTCCCGGAGGTCGCCTGGGACGGGGACCACGCCTGGCTCGCACGCCTGTGGCGGCCCTGGCAGCGCCGGCGCGTCCTGGCCGACCGCGCGATGCGCCTCGCGATGGAGGCGCCAGGCGGTGACCCGACGGCGGCGCCCGCCTTCCGGAAATGGCTCGCCGAGTGGCGGGAGCTCCGCGACGAGCTGGAGTCTCTCGCCGAGGGGGACGGGCCTCCCCCGCTGCGTTCGTGGGCGTGGGTGCTCTGGCTGGTCACGAGGCCTGGTCCGGATGCTCCCGGTGGCGAGGGGGAGGCCGAAGGGGCGGCAGAGGTGACCGACCTTGCCCGGTCGCTCCTCGCCCCGCGGAGCCCCTGGTGGGTCGAGGTCGAGACGTGGCGGATGCCGCGGCTCGTCGCGGAACTCATCCGGGAGGAGGACGTCGACCGGTTCCTCGCGCGGCTCGCCCGGGAAAACCCCGTCGGACGGGTCCGGGCGGCGGCGATGGCCTGCCTGCTCGAGCGCGCCGACGAGCGGGGAGACCGGGAGGCCGCGCGGCGCTGGTGGCGCGCCCTGTGGGAGGCGGGCCGGGAGGATCCCGAGCTGGCCGGCGCCCTCGAGGAGTACGACCCGGATCGCCCGGTCCAGGTCGGCCGACCGCTGCCCGCGTTCTCGGTGACGACCGTCGATGGAAGGACGCTCACCGACCGGGACCTGCGGGGCAAGGTCGTCCTGCTCGACTTCTGGGCCACCTGGTGCGAGCCCTGCGTCGAGGAGATGCCGGTCCTGCACGAGGCGTACGAGAAGTTCCACGGGCGGGGCTTCGAGATCGTCAGCATCGGCGTCTCCATGTCCCGGGACGATCTCGCGGCGTTCCGGCGCGGGAAGTGGAAGATGCCCTGGACCCACGTGGTCCTGCCGGAGGGGCGGAAGAGCGAGCTGGCCCGCGCCTTCCGGGTGAACGGGATCCCCGTGCCGATCCTCGTCGGCCGGGACGGCACGATCGTCGCGGTCGAGCCGGAGACCCGGGGCCGCGACCTCCTCGCCGCCGTCGAGAAGACACTCGGCGAGGACGGCGACTAGCCGCGTTCGCGGAGACGCCGCGCGAAAGGAAACGCGCCCCGGGAGGCCGGGGCGCGTTTCACGTTCGTGGACTCGTCCTCAGCGCCCGTAGTGACCCCAGGGGCCATCGCCGTCCGGGCCGACGCCCTGGACGATCCAGCAGGCGAAGCCGGCGTCGGTGCCGTCGCGGAAGACGGCGTCGGTGTCGTCGTCGTCCTCCGACGTGACGTCCGAGAAGTTGTCCGCCGAGGAGGGGTCGTTCGAGCGCCAGGCCCGGTAGTGCGCCGCCACCGGGTCGTCCCACCAACGGAGCACGGTCTTTCCGTCTTCCCGGGTCACCGACGTGATCCGGACCTCGTCGGGAATGCCGCAGGCATGGCCGTCGCAGGACGTGAAGATCGAGCGCTGGTCGGTGTCGTCGATCCACCAGCCCTGGCCCGAGCCGTTGAGCGCGCCGAGGCGGAAGCGGATCCGGACGTCGCGGCCGGCGAAGGAGGCGAGGTCGACCTCGGTGTAGACCCAGCCGCCCGAGCTGCCGGACCAGACGTCGTGCTTCTCGAGCCCCTGGCCGATCTCGTGGTCGTACGGGTGGACCGTGATCCACGGCCCGAGGTCGGTCCAGGTGGCGCCGCCGTCGGTGGTGATCTCGATGGTCGCGGCCGACTTCCCGACGGTGAGCTCGTACCGCTGCCAGAACCCGAAGGTGGCGGCGCCGTCCGGGTGGAGGACATCGGTCAGCAGGACGACGTCCTTCTG
>JAMOQA010000369.1 GCA_027064265.1 Acidobacteriota bacterium | reverse complement strand
GCCAGGATCGCCCCCGAAAGGCCGGCCCCGACGACGAGCAGCGTCTCCCTTCCCTGCCCGTCATCGTCCATGCGGCAGCCTCCTCCCCGCGCCGGGCGCGCGGCGGAGAAGATTCGCCGATGTCGGCCCGCTGGCCAGCCGATGTTCGGGGAGCAGCGGCGCCCGGCTACTTCCTCGAGGATGCGTCCTGCGCCTCCCGTACCTCGACGACGACCTTCTCGACGGACGCCGGCACCCGGTAGACGAAGACGGCCGGCAGCTGGAAGAGCATCGCGCAGGCCTCCCCCCGGGCCGGATACCGCTCCTCGACGACGAACCGGGCCGTCGTCCCCTCGACCGCCGTCTCGACGACCCGCGTCCGGCGGCACCCGTTGCTCCGGGGCCGCCCGGTGACGAGAACGAGCCGCTCCCGGGCGGGATCGATCGCGGGCAGCTCCTTCCCCAGCCGCCTCGCCGTGGCGGCCACCTGCTCGGGGGTCACGAGGAGCCGCGCCCCGGGAGGCTCGTCCCACGAGGCCTCGAGCAGGAGCACGGGACGCGTCTCCGCGCGACGAGCCGTCTCCCGCGCTCCTTCGCAGGGCTCGACCACGTCGGTGATCGACCGGCTGGCGCGCACGACCGACCGGGGCACGGAGACCAGCCAGGCGAGGGGAGGCAGCGGGTTCCCCGGGCAGTCGCACCCGGCGGCCGGAACCCGCTCCTCGATGGAGACGCGGGCCTCCCCGCCCCGGACCGAGACCTCCTTGAGCACGCTGCTCCGGCAGGGGTTCTCCCGCTCCCGGCCGATCACGAGCAGCACCCGCTCCCGGCCGAAGTCCGGCATCTCGCCGGCGTAGGCCGGGTCCAGGCCGGCGGTCACCCGGTCCCACTCGACCCGGGAACGGATCAGCAGCACCCCCTCCGGCCGGCCGGGAGCAGTGCCGGCCCACATCCGGGCCGGCTGCTTCGACGGGGGCATGAAGGGGAGCGCGGCCCGGGCCGCGGGGCCGGCGGGGCCGGCGACGAGGGCGATCGCGATCGCGGGAAGCCACCACCTGCTCATCCGGTTCCTCCCCGGGGGCCCCTCGAAGCGGGGCCCCCGCGCCTGCCATGGTACCCGCTCCTGTGGCAGAATCCTCGTCCGTTCCCACCGGAGGAGACCGATGCAGCTCGCCGCCCTCGCTCCGACCCTGCTCGCCTGGGCGCTGCCCCCCGGAGCACCCCTCCCCTCCCGGGGCTGGGTGCTCGCGCTGGCCGCCTGGCTGGCCCTGGTCGTGACGTTCAACCTGTTCTGGGAGCTGCTGAAGGGCCCGCCGAATCCATGACCGGCCCGCTGCGGCGGTTCCTCGAGGACACCCGCGACCTGGTGCTGGACGGGCTCGCCCGCCTCGGCCTGCTGCCCGGGGGTGCCGCCTGGTGGAAGGCCCGCCGGGAACGCCGCCGGGCCGAGCGCGCCGCCGAGCGCGAGAACCTGCGGCGCGCCATCCGGGCCCGCCACCGGATGTGCCGGGAGTGTGGCACCCTCGTTCCCGTCGAGCTCGACACCTGCCCCGCCTGTGGCACGTCGATGCGGGGGATCCCGCGCGGGGGCCTCGGCCGGGCGGCCGGGCTGCTCCTGCCGTCGTTCGGATCCGCCTCCACGACCCTGCTCGCCGCGATCGTCGTGGTCTACCTGGCGACGGCGATCGGTCCTCCCGGGGGATCGATCTGGAAGCCGCCGACGGACGTCCTCTTCGCCCTGGGCATGAAGTGGACCCCCGCGATCCTGGCCGGGCAGTGGTGGCGGCTCGTGACGGCGATCTTCCTCCACGGGAGCCTGCTGCACATCGCTTTCAACGGGTACGCCCTCGCCAACCTCGGCCCGGCGATCGAGGGGGCGATCGGGTCGCGCCGGTTCCTCGTCGTGTTCGTCGGGACCGGGGTGGCGTCCTTCGCCGCGTCCGCCCTGGCGATGCCCGGGGTCCCCAGTCTCGGAGCCTCGGGGGCGCTCTTCGGCCTGATCGGCTTCGGGATCGCGTACGGGTGGCGGCGGGGCGGGTCCCTCGGGGCCCTCAAGGACGACCTGGTCCGGTGGGCGATCTTCGGCCTGGTCCTGCTCCTCGCCCCGGGGATCGACCACGCGGCCCACGCGGGAGGGTTCGTCGCCGGGCTCGTCCTCGGGGCGGCGCTCGCCGGAGAGCGGGGCGTCTCGCCGGCGCGAGAGCACGGGTGGACGATCGCCGCGACGGTCGCCGGGCTCCTCCCGGTCGTCGCCTTCGCCCTCGCCCTCTTCTCGATGGCCTCCGGCACCTCGTAGAAACGCGACGGCTCGAGCACAACGAGGGCGGGGGCGCAGCGTGCTGCGCCCGTGTCGCCCGCAAGGCAACCATGATGGCGGTGCTTCGCACCGCACGGGTCCAGCACGCTGGACCCCTACGGGTTGAGCGCAACGAACGATGGCCGCAGGGGCGCAGCGTGCTGCGCCCGGGCGGCGCCGGGAACGCGTCAGCGGGTCGTGGCTGCGAGGAGCTGCACGGAGGTGGTGAACTGGACGCCCTTCTCCTCCCAGGCGGGCCGCACGTCCTTCGGAAACTTCTTCGCGTCGAACGGCCGCGTCGCGTCCTCGACCACGGTCACGGCGATGCCTCGCGTGACGAGCCCCTCGATCGCCTTGTCGAGGAACCGGTCGGCGGGCACGCCGTAGAGGAACACCCGCTCCGGCGCCAGCACCTCGATGATCTTCTCCATCGCCGGGTGGTCCCACGGGTCGAACCCGGGAACCTCGACGGTGATCGCGTCACCCGCGACGCCGTTCCGGAAGGCCTGGAGCGCCTCCCGGATCAGCCGCTCCGAGTGGGCGTCCCGGGGGAACTCCGTCGCCCGATCGGCCCGCGCCTCGGGGATCCAGGCCTGGCCCGGGGTCCCGGCGAGGCAGAAGGGAGGCCACGTCTCCTTGTAGTCGGGCTTCCCCTCGTGGACGAGGTCCGGGTCGTCCGGCCGGTGGCACACCAGGGTCGCGAGGCGCGGGATACGCTGCGCCCGGGCGGCCTCGGCGAGGCGCCGGAGGATGGGGCGGATGCCGAGGGTGCCGGGGCAGTAGAGGGCCCCGTCGACGTCCGCGAGATCGGCCTGCGCTCCGAGTTCCCAGTAGATCGTGCTCATGCCGGGTATGATACCCCCTCCCATGGACGCGCACAGCGCCAGTTCCCTCCCGATGCCGGTGGCCCTCGCGGCCGCGCTCCTCCTCGTCGTGGCGAACGGGATGTTCGTCGCGGCCGAGTTCGCCATGGTCCGGGCCCGGCCCTCCCGGCTCGAGGCCCTCGCCCGGGAGGGGAACCGCCGGGCGGCCCGCGCCCTCGCCCAGCTCCGCCAGCTCGACGACGGGCTCTCGGTCTGCCAGGTCGGGATCACCCTCGCCAGCCTCGCCCTCGGCTGGCTCGGCGAACCGGCGTTCGGGGCGCTGTTCGCCCTGGCCTTCGACCCGCTCTCCCCCTGGATCGGGCCCGCCGCCCTGTCCCTCTCCCTCGGCGCCGCGTTCCTCTTCATCACGTTCCTGCACGTCGCCTTCGGCGAGACGGCGCCGAAGTTCCTCGCCATCGCCCAGCCGGAGCGGATCCTGATGTGGATCTCGTTCCCGCTGCAGGTCTTCTGGTACGTGGCGAAGCCCCTGGTGATCGTGCTCAACGGCTCGGCGGAGGCGCTCCTCAGGCCGTTCGGCTACCGGAGCCTCGAGGAGTCGTCGGGGCACACCCTCGAGGACATCCGCCAGCTGCTCCACGTGAGCGCCCGGCAGGGGAAGATCGGCCCGGTCGTCGTCGACCTGGCGGACAACCTGGTCCGGTTCGCGGGGCGCCGGGCCCGGGACATCATGGTCCCCCGGGCCCGGGTGGTCGCCCTCTCCGCCGATCTCCCCCCGGAGGAGGTCCTCCGCCTGGTCCGCGAGGAGGGCTACTCCCGCTACCCGGTGGTCGAGGAAGGAGACCTGGACCGGATCGTCGGGATCCTCCACGTCAAGGACCTGTTCCAGGGGGTCCTCGACCGCGGCGGCGCGAGGCCGGAGTTCGACCTGCGGAAGCTCGCCCGCGCCCCCCGGATCGTGCCGGAGACGCTGCCGGTGGGACGCCTGCTGCGCCTCTTCCAGCGGGACCACGGGCACATGGCGGTGGTCGCCGACGAGTACGGGGGTACGGCGGGGATCGTCACCCTCGAGGACGTGCTCGAGGAGCTGGTCGGCGAGCTGCGGGACGAGTTCGACGCGGGCGAGGCGGACGAGATCGCCCCTCTCCCCGGCGGCGGCTGGCGCCTCGACGCGGTGCTGCCGGTGCGGCGGGCGGCCGAGCTGGTCCCCTCTCCCCCGGAGATCCCCCCGGAGGTCCACACCCTGGCGGGCTACGTCCAGTCGCTCCTCGGTCGCATTCCCCGGGCCGGCGACCGGGTTCCCTTCGGCCCGGCCCACGAACTGGTCGTCGCCGTCGCCGAGGGACCCCGCATCCTGCGCCTCGAGCTGCGCCCGGTGCCGGCGCCGCCGGACGGAACGGACACGCCGGAGGCCTGACGGAAGGTCCCGGATCGCCCCGGCCCGCGCGCGAGGTGTGCCGTCCCGGAACAGCTCCGCACGGATCCGTCATCGCCGGTCACGACGCCGCAACCGGCCGGCGCGGAGTCGTTTCCAAGTCGTTGTCGCGACGGGGAAAGCGGTTCGGCCCGGCGCTTGCTCCTCCCTTCCCCGGACCCATATTGCCCCTCGGAGGGTTGACGAACCGGAAAGGAGAAGGGAAGTGCGCGCAGTCCGAGGCTCGTTGCTCGTTCTCTTGCTGGTCACGGCAATCCCGCTCGCCCTGGCGGCCGATCCGCAGCAGGACGGGAAGCACCGCTCCCCGTTCAACACGGAGATCTTCCGGCCCCGGGTCGTCCTCCACGAGCTGCCGCTCGTCACCGACGCGGCGTTCGTGACGGTCACCGGCGTCGTCTTCTCGCACGCGCCGATCGACCGGGTGACGGTCGGCGAGCGGACCGCGCTCCTGCGGCCGGCCGAGCCCAAGGACCTGGTGAAGCTCGCCAGGGTTCCCGCGGGGGCGACCGACGCCCCGTTCCGCACCTACTTCGAGGTGCCGGACGCCGGGCTGCCGCGCGTCGGCGCCAACGACCTGGTCATCCGGGCCGTCGGCACCGACGGGCGCGTGTCGGACCTTCACCGCGTGACGGTGGTCCGCACGACCACGAAGCCGGAGAACGACCAGTAGACGACCCCGTGGTGGCCCCCCCGCGCGGCGGACACGTCGCGCGGGAACGGCCGCGGGACCGTCCTGCAACCGGGAGACACAGCCATGAACCGTTCCTACCAGCAGGCGGGGAGCGCACGGACGGTGTTCCTGCTCGCCATCACCCTCAGCGCTCTCGCGCTCCTGGGCATCTCCTTCGTCCGCGGCGAGAGCATGATCGACATGATGGCCCGGGTGATCACCCGCTTCGTCGTGCCGATCAACGCCCTGATCATGTTCGCCTTCGCGGTGATGGTC
Source organism: Acidobacteriota bacterium (assembly GCA_027064265.1). Lineage (GTDB taxonomy): Bacteria > Acidobacteriota > Polarisedimenticolia > J045 > J045 > JAMOQA01. Next base: position 5,197 of record JAMOQA010000369.1, on the reverse strand, counting down.
TCGCTGATCACCGGCTTCTTCCTCCACTACTACCTGTTCGAGCTGCGGGACCGGTACGTCTACGACGAGGAGCGGGCGAGGAAGCTGGCGCGTGCCCTCCACGCGAAGGACGTACCTCCGGAGCAGCGAATGGCGACTGTCCAGCAGCTGCTCAAGGACGACGTCACGCTGTTCGGGGCGATCTTCCGCCGGTTCCTCGCGGAGAACGGCTTCGCCGCCCCGCGCCCGGGCAAGGTCTGGCAGGCGATCCAGGACGAGGAGTTCGACCGGGTCAAGCGCAACCTGATGTACTTCTCCCTCGCCTCGATCATGGCGCCGGCCCTCGGGTTCCTCGGGACCGCCGTCGGGATGGTCGCCGCGTTCTACGAGATCTCGATCAAGGACACGGTCACTCCGGCGGACCTCGCCACCTCGATCCAGATCGCGCTGATCACCACGGTCGTCGGCCTCGTGATCAAGACCTTCGCGATGCTGATGAAGACCTTCGTGATCCAGTCGATCGGGCGGCGCGAGGACCAGGTGGTCCTCGCCTGGCAGCGGCTCTTCGAGTCGCGGTGAGGAGGGCTCGCCGTGCGACGGGCCGGCAAGTGGGGATTCGACGCGGAGGACGGGTTCGAGGGGGCGGTCGACGTCGTCTTCCTCCTGATCATCTTCTTCCTCGTCGCGTCCTCCTTCGACAAGACCGTGCGGGAGAAGCTGGCGCTGCCCTCCCGTGACCCGGACAAGGCGGTGGCGACGAGCCCGCAGGAGCGGGAGCGCCTCGACATCACGATCTACCCGGACTCGCGCATCGCCATCGACCACGAGGAAATCGTCGTCGACGACCCGAACTCCGTGGAGGCATATCGCAAGATCGGGGACGCCCTCGAGAACTGGGTCGCCGAGAAGAAGCCGGGGATGCCCTTCGAGCAGGCCATCGAGGGGGTGGACGTGTTCATCACGACCGATCGGCGCTCGTACGCGGGAGCGGCGCTGAACGCGATCATGGCCTGCCTCGACCGGGGGGTGACGCCCCAGGTGATCTTCGAGGAAGAGAGGATCGCGCGGCGATGACCCCGAGGGAACAGCTCGGCCGGGAACGCTTCTATCGCTACGCGAGTATCTGCCTCGCGCTGGCGACGGCGCTGTTCCTGGTTCCCGCGGACTGGATCCCGCGCCTCCTCGAGCGGGAGCAGCCGCGGGAACCGGAGCCCCGGCCGGTGAAGATCGTCCGCGTCCCGCCGGACACCCTTCCCCCGCCGCCGCCCCTCCCGCCCCGGCCGAAGCCGAAACCGAAACCGAAGCCCCGGCCGGAGCCGCCTCCCGAGCCGGAGGTGCAGAAGGTCGTCGAGCTGAAGCCGATGCTCGAGGAACCGGAGATCGAGATTCCCCGGGAGCAGCGGCAGGAGCGCCAGGTGAAGCTCGACGCCGACGCCCGGCCCCTCGACCTGCGCGCCCGGGTGGAGGTGCCCGAGGTCGAGGTGCCCCGGGAACGGAAGCCCCGTCCCGACCTGCCGAAGGTCGCCGTCGAGAAGCTGCCCGACGAGATCGCGAAGCCGGTCGAGGACGTGGAGGTGACCGTCCCGAAGCTCGTCCCGCGGAAGGCCGACGTGCAGGAGATCCGCGTCGCCGCGGCCACCGTCGAGACGTTCCACGACGTGGACGCCCCCGACGTGGACGTCGCCACCCCCCGGCCGAGCGCCCGGAAGGCCGACCGGCCGAGCCTGCTGCCGGTCTCCCAGCAGCTGAAGACCGGGGTGGCGGTGAAGCCGGCCCTCGACGCGCCGGCGGTGGACGTGCCACGGGGCAACACCGCCCGGCCGAACCGGGCCGCGCCGGTGGCGGTTTCCGGCGCGGTCACCGGCACCCGCGTCGTCTACGACGCGAACCCGGGGAACGCCCCGGAGGTTGCCGTCGCGTCGCCGCGGAAGGCGACCCGCAAGGGGGCCGCCCCGCGCCTCGCCGCCACGAAGGGCGGCGTGCCGGGGCTCAAGTACTCGGTGGCCGCGGCCGATGCGCCGGTGGGGAGCACCGCCCCCGGGAAGGTGGTCTCCCGCCGCGCGGCCCGGATCGAGGGGATCCGGGCGATGCTCGCGCGGAAGTACGGGCTGCCGCTGGTCTCGGTCAACGACCTGGGCCAGCGCTCCACCGAGGCCGCCCGCTGGAACCTGCTGCTCCCGGAGATCTCGGACCTGGTCCGGCAGACCCGGAAGCTCGGCTCCTGGCGGGGTGGCCCGAACGACGAGGTGGTCTCCGTGGAGCGGGACGGGAAGAGCCTGATCATCCGCTACCGCGACGGGATCGTGCACGTCATCGTCCCGACCGACGACGGCCTGGTCGCCCTGTTCGTCGCCCGGTCGAAGGGAGCGAGGCCCGTGGTCTCCAAGGTCCAGGAAGCCGAGAGCGCGCGGAGCGCTCTCTATCGCTACGCCCGAGGTGCATCGTGAGAAAGGGAACCTGCCGTCCGACTCTGCCCGTGATCGGGCCGCTGGTGCTCGCCCTCGCCCTCGCCGCGCTCCTGCCGGCGCTGGCCGAGGAGGCCCCCGCGGTCGACTTCGAGACGCTGCGCCAGGCGGCGGTCGACGCGTACAACCAGCGCAACTGGACCGCCGCGGCCGAGGCCGCCGACGCGTTCGTCAGCGCCCTGGACGCCCAGGGGCTGCCCCACGCCGGCGCGGACTTCGCGCTCGTCGCCTTCATCGGCGGACACGCGAAGTTCGAGATCTGGAAACAGAACCCCGACACGTTCAAGTGGGACTACGACAAGGACGTGCTCGGGGCGATGCAGGCCTCGCTGAAGATCCTGCAGGACGACCCGTTCTTCAAGTACAACATCCTCGGGTCGGCCTACTTCGAGAAGCTCAAGCACGAGCACTTCCGGGACCTGGCCCTCGAGAACCAGGCGAGCTGGTACCTCTACAAGGCGCTGCTCGCCCGGGCCGAGGAGCTGCAGGACAAGCCGCGGGACAGCGAGGAGTACACGGCGTTCGTCAAGTACGTGCTCCTCTACATCAACCGCTGCTTCGAGATGGCCCGCCACTCGCGGGTGCCCCAGGTCTACCTGGTCCGCGTCCGCGAGGCCTGCCGGCTCGGCTTCGGCTCGAAGTACGACGACCGGTTCGCCCAGCTCTACCGCGTCGTCGGCTTCGACGACGGCAACGTCCTCGCCGGGGTCCTCTGGCAGACCGGCCTCGACATGATGAACGCCGGCAAGGCGTCCGCGGACGAGGTCCTCGAGGTGTTCCGGCAGGCCGCCCAGGCGACCCGCGGCTACAAGGAGCGGGCGGAGATCTACCGCCAGATGGCGGACTACGCCTCCCGCCAGGACGGGCATGCCTACAAGCTGAAGGCCGTCGAGTACGGGCGGATGGCCTTCAAGCTCGACCCCGAGAACCCGGACATCCAGGCCCAGTACGGGACGAGCCTCCACGTAATCTCGTACGCCCACTACAACCGGGGCCGGTACGAGGAGGCGCTGAAGGCCGCCAGGGAGGCGACGTCCTTCGAGTGGGACGGCGACGAGGTCGCCTACTTCGACCTCTCCCGGGCGGAGGCGAACTTCGGCGACAAGATCAACGCCCTCCTCCACGCGGAGAAGGCCTACGACAAGGCGCGGCGCAAGTACCAGGGCGCCGAGCTCCAGCCGTTCCGGCAGAACTACGTGAACATCCTCCGCCAGTTCGGGCTCTCGGCCAAGGCGGCCCAGATCGAGGCGGAAGGCCAGGGGAGCTGAGACGATGCTGAGGCACGGGAAGTTCGTCGTCCTCGTCGCGGCGGCCGCGGTGGTGCTCGCGGCGCTGCCAGCGGCCCGGGCCGGGATGGACCCGGTCCAGGCGGAGCTCGAGCGCGTCCATGACCTCTACCGGGCGATCACCAGCTACCACGTCCTGCTCCAGGGCGAGGGGGTGACCCGCGAGCAGGTCGAGGCCGCGCTCTACGACGTCGAGCAGTACGTCAAGGAGCTCGACAACCGCTACGCCACCGACAAGCTCTTCATCGACGACCACCGGGCGCTCGACGAGATCACCAAGGTCGTCGCCAAGGCCCACTTCGAGGCGGCCCTGATGCACGCCCGGGGCGTGGACCTCGAGGGCTCGATCACCCAGTACGAGAAGGTGATCGACATGCTCGGCTACGATCCCGTCGAGTGGGAGGAGCAGATCGAGCGCGCCGGCCGGCCGGGACTGCTCCCGGAAGCGGGCGAGATGGTCTTCGAGATCGTCTCTCCGCGGCAGGCGGTCGAGGACCTCAAGCACTTCTGGGCGGCCGGCGTCGTCACCCGCTTCAAGGTACGGGAGTACACCCCGGACCAGCGGAAGACCCTCTACCTCAAGCGGATCGGCGGGCGCACGGACGCCTTCTCCCAGGCGGCGTTCGACCTGGCGGCAAAGCGCTTCCAGGAGCGGGTGGCCGCCGGGCTCGAGGAGTTCCGCGTGGTGTTGCCGCCGGGGACCTACCGGGTCGAGTCCAGCGACCAGACGATCCACCCGCTGGAGTTCCGCCTGCTCAAGGGCGGCGTGCCCGACCCGATCATCCTGAACCCGAACACCTTCTCCTTCGAGCTCGCCTCGCAGGACGACCGGTGCATCCCCCGGTTTACGCTGAACGGGCTCCCGATCAAGGAGCTCCAGGCGATCCCCTACGGGACCTACCGGGTGCACCCGCCGAAGACCTGCAACCGGCGCCTGCCGGACAAGATCACGGTGGAGCAGAACTCCGAGGTCACCCTCCGCACGGAGCCCGAGAAGCTCGACTACGTGAAGGAGGGGCAGCCGATCTTCCTGTACATCACGACGCCGCCGGGGAGCACCTACACCCTGCGGTTCTGACCTGCACCTCGTGAAGACCCCCGGGGCGGAACGAAAGCCCCCCGGGCATACGGGCCGGTCCCCCGCCGGGGACCGGCCCTCACCTTGTCCGCGCCACGCGCGCCACCCCGGACCCCCGCGTGCCCCGGCACCCCGGTCAACCTGTAGGGGCGCAGCGTGCTGCGCCCGGCGCGGCCCACAGGGCCGCCATGGTTGGTCGCGCTTCGCGCGACACGGGTCGAGCACGCTCGACCCCTACGCGTTGCCCGCCTCGCGGGTTCCCGTAGGGGCGCAGCGTGCTGCGCCCGGCGCGGCCCACAGGGCCGCCATGGTTGGTCGCGCTTCGCGCGACACGGGTCGAGCACGCTCGACCCCTACGCGTTGCCCGCCTCGCGGGTTCCCGTAGGGGC
>JAMOQA010000368.1 GCA_027064265.1 Acidobacteriota bacterium | reverse complement strand
CTGGTCGACGAGTACCAGGACATCAACCACGTCCAGTACCAGCTGATCCGGGCCCTCGCGGCGACGCACCGCAACCCCTGCTGCGTCGGTGACGAGGACCAGTCGATCTACGCCTTCCGGGGCGCGGACATCCGGAACATCCTGGAGTTCGAGCGGGACTACCCGGACGCGAAGGTCGTCAAGCTGGAGCAGAACTACCGTTCGACGGCGAACATCCTCGAGGCTGCCACAGGGATCATCTCCCGCAACACCGAGCGGCACGCGAAGACCCTCTGGACGGAGGCGCCGGGGGGCGAGAAGGTCCGCGTCCACGAGGCCGCGGACGACCGGGAGGAGGCCGACTTCGTCGTCGAGGAGCTGCTGCGCCGGGCGCGCGTGGACGGGGTTCCCCTCGACGGGATGGCGATCCTCTACCGGACCAACGCGATGTCCCGGCTGATCGAGGACCGGCTGACCGCCCGCAACGTCCCCTACCGGGTGGTCGGCTCCCTCCGGTTCTACGACCGGAAGGAGATCAAGGACGTCCTCGCCTGGCTGCGCCTCCTCGTCCACCCGGGCTCGGACCAGGACCTGCTGCGGGCGATCTCGACCCCGCCGCGGGGGATCGGCCAGAAGACCCTCGACCGGGTCCGCGAGCGGGCCGACCGGGACGGCACCAGCCTCTGGGAGGCGATCGTCTCGCTCCTGCGGGACCCCGGCGACCTCCCCGGCCGGGCGGTGACCGCCCTCGGGAACTTCGTCGGCACGGTGCGGGACCTCGCCGAGATCGCCCGCGGCGTTCCGGTGGCGGCGACGATCCTCCAGCTCCTCGAGGCGACCGGCTACCCGGAGTACGTGGAGAAGAACCATCCCCACGACCACGAGGGGCGCCTCGAGAACCTGGACGCCCTGGTCTCCGCGGCCCGGGAGCACGACGAGGCGGGCGGAGGCGGCGACGTCGCCGGGTTCCTCGACCGGGTCTCCCTGCGCAGCGACACCGACGACGTCCAGGGGGAGCGGGGCCCCTCCCTGATGACCGTCCACGCCGCCAAGGGGCTCGAGTTCGACGGGGTGTTCGTCATCGGGCTCAACGAGGGGGTCTTCCCCCACGCCCGGGCCAACGAGTCGGAGGAGGACCTCGAGGAAGAGCGGCGCCTGATGTACGTGGCGGTCACCCGGGCGCGGAAGTTCCTGGTGCTGACCCACGGGAACCTGCGCCGGCTCTACGGCTCCCCGGTCTGGCACCGGCCGTCCCGCTTCCTCGACGAGATCCCCGAGCGGGTCGTCGTCCGCACGGGCGGCGCGGCGACGGTGGCGGGTGCCGCCCGGGACGAGGCGCCGTTCCGGGCCGGCTTCCGGCGCTCGCGGCCGGGCGCGGGGGCGGGCGGAGGCTTCCCGGGGCGGACCGCCGCCGCGGGGCCGCGGGGCGGGACGCCCCCCGCCGGCACCGCCCGGCGCACGGGGGAGCTGCGCTACGAGCCGGACCCGGAAGCCGGGGGAGGCGCGTTCCAGCCGGGCCAGCGGATCGTCCACCCGAAGTTCGGCGGCGGGGTGATCATCGCCGCGGAGGGGTCGGGCAACCGGGTCAAGCTGAAGATCCGCTTCGACAACGGGCGCCTGCGGAAGATCATGCCGGGGTACACGACGCTGCTGCCGGGCTGATCCCGGCGGGCGGCGGGAGGTGACGATGGCGGTGCCGCGGATCGAGGTCTCGGGACTTCCGCCGGGGGCGGGCCTCGCCACCCCCCTCGCCGAGCTGGCCGCCGCGGCGGAACCGCTCGTCGCGCGCCTGCGGAAGGGGGACGGGAAGGCGCCGGAGATCGATGTCACCTCGGGGCTCGGGCGGACGGTGGTCCGTTTCCCCGCCCGGCTCGGCGGGCGGCTCGTCCTCGAGCCCGCGAAGGAGCCGGGGATCGTCCGGGCGCGGCTCGAGCTGGGGGTGCGCGTCGAGGCACGGGTGCGGGCCCCCGGGCGGCGGCATCCCGGGGAGATCCCGGCGGGAGAACTCTCCGCCCGGTCCCGCGGGGAGC
>JAMOQA010000367.1 GCA_027064265.1 Acidobacteriota bacterium | reverse complement strand
GTCCCGGGACCGTCCGTGTCCAGTCCCGCCGGTCAGCCCTTGACGACGGCGAGGGGGCGCAGCCGGGCGACCGGCCGGGCCAGGCCCGCCCCGGCCACCGCGCGGACCACGTGGGCCACGTCCTTGTAGGCCTCGGGGATCTCCTCGAGGACGGTGTTCCGGCCGGAGGCCCGGAGGACGATCCCCCGGTCCTCCATCTCCCGGACGACGGCGCGCCCCCGGGCCGACTTCTTCGCCGCCGCCCGGGAGAGGACCCGCCCCGCCCCGTGGCAGGCCGAGCCGAACGCCTCCTCCGAGCCGGCCTCCCCGGCCAGGACGTACGAGTAGCGCCCCATGTCCCCCGGGATCAGCACCGGCTGACCGATCGCCCGGTAGCGGTCCGGGAGGGCCGGGTGGCCCGGCCCGAAGGCCCGGGTCGCCCCCTTGCGGTGGACGCAGAGCTCCCGCTCCTCCCCGTCGACCACGTGCTTCTCGATCTTCGCGATGTTGTGGCAGACGTCCCAGGCCGTGCGGATCCCGTGCTCCCGGGGAGAGAACCCCAGCGCCCGCTCGAAGGTCTCCCGGACCCAGTGGGCCATCAGCTGCCGGTTGACGAAGGCGAAGTTGGCCGCCGCCCCCATCGCTCCCAGGTACGCCCGTCCCTCCGGCGAGCGCACCGGGGCGCAGCAGAGCTGCCGGTCCGGCAGCTCGATCCCGTACTTCTGCGCGGCCCGGAGCATCACCTTGAGGAAGTCGTCGCAGACCTGGTAGCCGAGCCCCCGGGACCCGGAGTGGATCGAGACGGCGACCAGCCCCTCCCGGAGCCCCATCGCCTCGGCGGCCGGCACGTCGTAGACCTCCTCGACCACCTGCACCTCGAGGAAGTGGTTGCCCGAGCCCAGGGTCCCGAGCTGGGAGCGGCCCCGCTGGAGGGCCCGGGCCGAGACCTCCGCGGGCTCGGCCCAGGGGATCGCCCCCCGCTCCTCCACGTGCTCCTGGTCGTCCCGGCTCGCGAACCCCCGGGAGACCGCCCAGCCGATCCCGTCCCGCATCACCCGGCGGAGCTCCTGGTCGGTGAGGCGCAGGTCCTTCCGGGAGGAGCCGACCCCCGAGGGGACGTTCCGGAAGAGGGCGTCGGCCAGCTCCCGGATCCGCGGATCGATCTCCTCCCGGGGGAGGTTCGTCGCCAGCAGCCGGACCCCGCAGTTGATGTCGTACCCGACGCCCCCCGGGGAGATCACCCCGTCCTCCAGGTCGAAGGCAGCCACCCCGCCGATCGGGAAGCCGTACCCCCAGTGGATGTCCGGCATGGCGATCGAGCGCCCGACGATCCCCGGCAGGGTCGCGACGTTCGCCACCTGTTCGGGGGCCCGGTCCCGCTCGATGGAGGGAAGCAGCTCCTCGTCGGCGTAGATCAGCCCCTCCACCCGCATCCGGCCCTGGCGCGGGATCCGCCAGCGGAAGTCGTCGACCTTCTCGAGGCGCACCTGCATCGCCGCATCTCCCTTGCCTGCAACAACTTCAGATGTCGAAGAGCACCCGGGCGACCCACCTGCCGGGAGCCTCCTCGCGGACCTCGAGCAGATGGTACGTCACCGCCTTGATCTCGAGGGCGAAGGCGTGGCGGGAGGGGTCCACCGACTCGCCACGGACCCGGGCGACGAGCCGCCACCCATCCCCGCTCCCGCCCAGCTCCCGGACGTCGAACTCCCCGTACAACCGCCCCTCCGCCTCCGCCCGGGAGAGCAGCTCGGAGAGCCAGGCGACGAGGAGCGTCTCCCGGTCCGGCGCCAGGACGGAGACCTCCTCGGCTTCCCCCCGCGGCTCCACCGTGTCGAGGTCGACCATCGCGTCGAACATCGCCCCCGCCGCCCGCTCGAAGAGCTCCGGCAGGCTCCCCGCGCGGACCACGATCCCGGTGTCCGCCGTGTGCTCGAGGACCTCCCAGGGCACCTTCCCGCGGGTCATCGCCGGCCCTTCTTGCGCCCGCCCCGTGCCGACCGGGCGCCGCGGCGGCCGACTTTCGCTTTGG
>JAMOQA010000366.1 GCA_027064265.1 Acidobacteriota bacterium | reverse complement strand
CAGGACGGTGCCATCCTCCGGCACGGTCTTCAGCGTCACGGTGCGGGCGTCGTCGGAGGGGTCGGAGTCCCACTGGGCGAACTCGGGGACGTTCCGGTCGAGGACCGCCTCGAGCGTCTCCCCCTCTTCCACCGCGCTCCAGGGGATCCAGACGTCGCAGGCCGCCACCTGGCCCCGGGGGAGCGCCTCCCCCTCGCACTCCCCGATGACCGCGTGGCGCCGCCCGCGGCGAACCAGCGCGCGCCACTTCCCGACGTAGTGCCGCGGGGTGCGGTTCTCCACCAGGACCTGGACGAGCACGCGGGGATCCGTCCCCGGCGTGCGGATCTCGAACGCGCGGAGGTCGACGAGGGCCATGTTCCCCGGCACCGCCGAGACGTCGGCCTCCGGCAGGGGGACCTCGTCCCCCGCCCATGCCGGGGCGAACGCGGCGAAAAGGAACGCCAGGAGCGCGAGAAGCGGGCGGCTCGTCCGGGTCATGGCAGTCCTCACCTCCCTCCCCGGGCGAATATAGGGCCCGCCCCCGCGGGTGGCTATACTCGTCCGCCCGGGCCCGGCCGGGGTTTCCCCGGCCCGTGCCCCGGCGAGGAGGTCCGGCGATGAGCGAGACGATCCGCGCCTTCCGCGTCCACGAGCACGGAGATCCCGACGTCCTGCGCCTCGAGGAGCTGCCGCTCCCCGAGCCCGGCCCCGGCGAGGTCCGGGTCCGGATGGAGGCGATGGCCCTGAACCACCTGGACCTCTGGGTCCGGCGGGGGATCCCGGGGGTCCGGTTCCCCCTCCCGATCGTCCCGGGCTCCGACGGGGCCGGCCGGATCGACGCGGTGGGCCCAGGGGTCGCCGGGATCGAGCCCGGGGCCCGGGTCTTCGTCCTGCCCGGGACCTCCTGCGGCCGGTGCGCGGCCTGCCTCGCCGGACGGGACAACTACTGCCGGGACTACGGCATCCTCGGCGAGTCCCGGGACGGCACCTCCGCCGAGGCGATCGTCCTGCCGGCGACCAACGTCGCCCCGGTCCCGGAGGGGCTCTCCCTCGAGGAGGCCGCCAGCTTCGGCCTCGTCTACCTGACCGCCTGGCACATGCTGGTCCACAAGGCGCGGGTGCGCGCCGGCGAGCGGGTCCTCGTCCACGCCGCCGCCTCCGGCGTCTCGTCCGCCGGCATCCAGATCGCGCGCCTCCACGGGGCCCGGGTGATCGCGACGGCGGGCAGCCCCGAGAAGCTCGCCCTCGCCCGGGAGCTCGGCGCCGAGGAGGCGGTGAACTACCGGGAGGAGGACTGGGTCGCGCGGGTGAAGGAGTGGGCCGGCGGGGACGGCATCGACGTCGTCTTCGACCACGTCGGCGAGGAGACCTTCGGCCCGTCGCTGCGGGTCCTCGGCCGGGGCGGCCGCTACGTCTTCTGCGGGGCGACCACCGGGCCGCGCCTCGAGACCGACCTGCGGCTCGTCTTCTTCCGCAACTTCGAGATCCTCGGCTCGACGATGGGCCGCCGCGCCGACCTGCTCCGGGTGGCGGACCTCCTCGCCGCGGGGCGTCTCCGCGCGGTCGTCGACCCGACGACCTTCTCCTTCGAGGACCTCCCCGCCGCCCACCGGCACCTCGAGGAGCGCCGCGCCCTCGGCAAGGTCGTCGTCCGGTTCTGACCGGCCCGTTCCCGCGCGACCGTCAGCGCCCGACGCCGACTCCCACCCCCACTTTCCCTCCCGTCCGGGCGGTGCGCCCCGGGTCCGTCGATCCTACCCGCCGCGATCCCCCCGGGGTCTCTCCCGGGGGAACATCGACGCCAGCATCCAGGTCGACTCCGCGGCGGCGAGGCCCGCCAGGACGGAGAGCAGGGCCGTGAACGGACCCGACAGTCTTCCGCCCGTGACGAGGACGATCCCACCCCAGGACAGGAGCGCAAACCCCACCCCGCCGAGGGCCGCGACCCTCGCGGGTGGTCGTTTCCTCCGAACCACCAGCACGATGGCCGTCGCGAACAGCGCCGCACCGACCGCCAGCGATCCGAACGCCCACCCG
>JAMOQA010000365.1 GCA_027064265.1 Acidobacteriota bacterium | reverse complement strand
TCCTCGCCTCGGTGATCCTGTTCCGCACCGGCCTCGCCCGGGGCCAGCTCGGGCAGACGATCGCCCTGATCATCGGCTGCGCGGTCTGCACCGCCCTCGCCACCTCGGGGGCATTCGTCTCCGACCTGAAGATCGGGTACTGGTTCGGGTCGACGCCGCGGGCCCAGGAGCGCTGGAAGTTCCTCGGGATCGTGCTCGCCTCGTTCGCCGTCGGGATCGTCATCTGGGTGATCGCGAACTCCTACGGGTTCGTCGCCACGCCGGAACACCCGAACCCGGTCCCGGCTCCCCAGGGGAACCTGATGGCGGCGATCGTCGGCGGCCTGATGGGCGGGAAGGAGCAGCCGCTCTTCCTCTACGCGATGGGGGGGCTCGTGGCGATCCTCCTCGAGATGGCGCGGGTGCCCGCCCTCGCCTTCGCCCTCGGGATGTACCTGCCGATCGAGATCAACATGGCGGTCTACGCGGGGGCCGGCTTCGGCTGGTGGATCGAGCGGACCGGCCGGGACGAGAAGGAGCGGGAGGCGCTGCGCGACCAGGGCACCCTGATCGCCTCCGGGCTGATGGCCGGTGCCGCGATCGTCGGCACCGTCGGGGCGATCTTCCTCCTGCCCCAGTGGACGAAGCTCGGGCTCTCGGCGCCCCCGATGAAGCTGATCGACCTGGTCCACCGTGCCGGGGAGCACGGCGGCTGGAACGCCTTCTACGAGGGGTTCGGCGGGCAGCTGGTCGGTCTCCTGGCGTTCATCGGCCTCGGGTTCCTCTGCTGGGCGATCGCGCGCCACGGGGCGCGGCTCCAGGCGGAGGAAGAGGCCCGGGCCGGGCGGGACTGAGTCTCCCGTGGCCCGGGGGCGCCGGGGCGGAGGCGCGCGGGTCGAGCGCTTCCCGGGAGGGGCGCGTCTCGTCGAGGCGGACGTCGTCCTCTCCGAGGTGCGTTCGGCCCCGGGGCCGACCCACGACCTGTTCGATCTCCTGGCGGCCGCCGTCGTCGCCCTCTCCCCGGGACCCCGCCTCGCCCTGCTCGGCTTCGCCGCCGGGGGTGTCCTCGCGCCGCTCCGGGGGATGGGCTGGGAGCACCCGGTGGAGGCCGTCGACCTGGACCTCTCGGGGGTGGCCCTCTTCCGGGAGCTGTGCGGCGACTGGGCGGGGGAAGTGCGGGTCGACCGGGAGGACGCCCTCGCCTGGCTCGCCCGCCGGCGCCGCCGGTTCGACGCGATCCTCGAGGATCTCTCCGTTCCCGGGATCGACGGCGGCACGAAGCCGCCGGTCAGCCTGGACGGGCTGCCCGAGCTGATCCCGCGCCGTCTCGTCCCCGGGGGCGTCGCCGTGGTCAACCTGCTGCCGGTGACCGGCATGGGCTGGGGCGAGATCGTCGCCGCCGCCGGCTCGTGTTACCCCGCGCGGCTCCTCGTCGAGTTCGAGCTGTGGGAGAACCGTGTGCTGCTCGGGGGAGACGCCCTTCCCCCGGCCCGGGAGGCCGGCCGCCGGATCCGCGAGCGGCTCCGCGCCCTCGGTTCCCGGGAGGCCGATCGCATCCGGGTCCGCACCCTCCCGCCCGGGCCGGCGGCACCGCGGGCATGACCGGGAACGGGGGCGTCAGGAGGACGGGAAGCGGACGATGCCGCGGCGGACGAGGCGGCGCAGGGCGCGGACCGTCTCGACCTCCTGGAGGGGCGCGATCTCGATGATGTCGCCGAGGCGGACGGTCCCGTCGATGCGGGAGAGGAGGAAGAACTCCTCGGGACGGAGCGCCTCGCCGGTCAGCTCGTGGAGGGGGCGGGTCAGCTCGGGAACCGCGTCCCGGGGGAACTCCTCGGCGTAGACCTTCTCGAGGAACGCTTCCTCGGCCTTCCGGCGCAGTTCCTGGGTTTCCGGGTCCGCGCCTCCGCCCTCTTCGAGCAGGGTGAGGGTGGTCTCCGGGTCGCCCTTGTCGAGGTGCTCCCGCGCGGCGGCGAGACGGGCCGGGCCGGTGAGACCGGCGAGCTCGGCGTCGGGGGCCTCCCCGGTGAGGAGGGCGAGG
>JAMOQA010000364.1 GCA_027064265.1 Acidobacteriota bacterium | reverse complement strand
CCTTCGCCCGCCAGACCATGTCGATCCCGCACTTCCACCCGGGCAGGGGATCCTTCGCGACGAAGTTCCCCGGCTTCGGGGTGGGAGGCGCCATCAGGCGGTCGACGTCGTAGCCGGCCTTCTTCCAGGCCTGGTAGCCGCCGTCGAGGACCCGGACGTCCGTCTTCCCGTAGAGGTAGAACGCCCACCAGAGACGGGTGGCGTCGTACTTCTCGTCGTAGAGGACGACCTTCGAGTCGTTGTCGATCCCCAGCTTGCGGGCGAAGTCCTGGAAGGCCTGCTTGCCCAGGATCATCCCGCCGTAGGGGAACGGCTCGCCCTTCGGCGGCTCGTAGTCGGACCGCCACACGTTGAGCGCCCCGGGGATGTAGCCCGCGCGGTAGGAAACGGGCTGGACCACGGCGATGATCACCAGCTTGGGGTCCTTCTTGTCCATGAGCTGCTTCAGCTCCTGGACGGTGATCAGCGCTTCGCCCCTCGGGAATCCCTTGTACTTCTCGGCCGCCATCGCCACCGGCGCGGCCAGCGCCAGGGTGAGCGCGAGGGCGGTCACCAGCATCCATCTCGCTGCACGGTTCCTCACGTTTGCCTCCCTGCGGCCGTCCGCGGCCGCATTTCCGCGGGAGATGGAAGCTGCAAGGCATGTACCACCGTTTCGCTCGGGTGACAGGAGATCGCCGGGGGGAGCATCCCTCGGTATTGCGGGGAGTTGCGCGAAACGCCGCCGCGATGCCCGCGGCGGCGTTTCCTCCCCCGGACAACGACCCGAGGGGGCGGGTTCCTACCCCGTAACATCCTCGCCCGGCTCCCGGGACCGGGGCCGCGGATCTCCGCGAAGGGGCAGCTCGACAGTGAAGACGGTGCCTCCGCCTGCCCGCGGTTCCACCCAGACCTGCCCGCCGTGGGCCTCGATGACCTCCTTGGCTATCGAGAGCCCGAGGCCGGTCCCCTCCCGCGTGTGGTGCTTCGCGTTCGGCGCCCGCACGAACTCGAGGAACACGTCCTCGAGCATGTCCTCGGGGATCCCGATGCCCCGGTCCTTCACCCGGACCCGGGCCCGCCCGTCGGCCACGCGGAGCTCGACGACCACCTCGCCCCCCGGCTCCGAGTACTTGATCGCGTTCTCCACCAGGTTCTCGAAGGCGTAGACAAGGTCGGGCGGAATGCCGAATTCGAGTACCGCCACCCCCTCGAAGTCGGGCACCAGCCTGACTCCCTTTCCCTCGGCCGCCGGCTCCAGGGAGTCGAAGATGTCCGCCAGCAGCTGGTTCAGGTTGACGTTCCGCGCCCAGGGGGCCTTTTCGAGCCCCTCCCGCACCTTCGCCAGCTCGAGCAGGTCGCCGACGATCGCCAGCAGCTCGTCCACCCGTTCCACGGCCCCTTCGAGGAACTTGCGACCCTTCTCCGAGGCCGGGTCGACGTACCCGTCGAGGAGCACCCGCAGGGTCGTCCTGATCGTCCCGAGAGGTGACCGGAGCTGGTGTGCCGAGATCTGCATGTAGTGGGACTTGCGTTTCTCGACCCGCCGGATGTCCTCGAGAGCCTGCTGGAGACGGGCTGCCTGTTCCTCGAGCAGGCGCTTGGCGTGGTGCAACTCGATGTTCCGGCGCTTGAACCGGCTGGTCACCGAATCGGTCAGGTAGATGATGCCGAACATCGTCACGGTGATGCCCACGATGTGGAGGTCGCAGGCGCGGCCGCATTCCGTGACATCGGGGTGGATCCCGTGGAACATCAGCCAGCCGGACGTTTCCCCGAGGTACAGCCCCAGCAACCCGGCCGAGGTTGCGGTCGCCAGGACGCGCATCGTCCGCGTGGCGATCATGATCGTCCCGAGGGCCATGTGGATCGTGAAGAGGGGCAGGAATGGGCTCAGCATCCCGCCCGTAAAGTGCACGGTGACCATCAACGCCGCGAGATCCATCACCATCTGGCGCAGCGCACAGGCCCGCAGGCCGCGCAGGCCACCGGGATGCTGTCCCCGCCGCGCGAGGGCGACGCGGAAGAACACGTTGTACGCG
>JAMOQA010000363.1 GCA_027064265.1 Acidobacteriota bacterium | reverse complement strand
CCGACGACCGGGCCTCGTCCCCCGGTCACGCCGAGTACCCGGTCCCGCCCCCCGCGCACCCGGTGCGGCGCGAGGACCAGCCCCGGGGCGGCAAGGGGGTCGTCACCCGCGGCAACTTCCGCAGCGTCCAGGTCAACGTCGACGAGGACGGCAACAACATCCTCGGGGACGCGGCCAACGAGCCGTCGATCGCCGTCGACCCGACGAACCCGCAGAACATCGTGATCGGCTGGCGCCAGTTCGACACGATCGAGTCGGACTTCCGCCAGGCCGGCATGGCGTACAGCCACGACGGCGGCGAGACCTGGACCTTCCCCGGACCCCTGGACCCGGGGCAGTTCCGCTCCGACCCGGTGCTCGGCGCCGACAACCAGGGCCGGTTCTTCTACTACTCCCTCCAGTCGGTGACGAACGCCGACATGTTCATCTCGGAGGACAAGGGGGAAACCTGGGACGGCCCGATCCCCGCGAAGGGCGGCGACAAGACCTGGATGGACGTCGACCGGACCGGCGGCCCCGGCGACGGGAACGTCTACGCGATCTGGAACGTCCAGTTCTCCTGCTGCTTCGGCCGCGACTTCACCCGCTCCCACGACCACGGCCAGACCTACGACGGCCCGTACTCGATGCCCCAGCACCCGAAGTGGGGCACCGTCAACGTCGGCCCGGACGGGGCGGTCTGGGTGACCGGCGTCGACGGCGGGGCGAGCTACCACCTGGTGCTCCGCTCGCGGAACGCCCAGTTCGCCACCTCGACCCCGAACTTCGATCTCACGAAGACCGTCGACCTCGGCGGCACCGTCGCGATGAACGACGTCCCGAACCCGGGCGGCCTCCTCGGCCAGGCCTGGATCGCCACCGACCACTCCGACGGCCCGAGCCGGGGCAACGTCTACGTCCTCTCCACCGTCGACCCGCCGGGGCGCGACCCGGCGGACGTCCACTTCATCCGCTCGACCGACGGCGGCGAGACCTGGTCGGCGCCCCTGCGCGTCAACCACGACGACTCCGACCGGAACTGGCAGTGGTTCGGGACGATGTCCGTCGCGCCGGACGGCCGGATCGACGTGATCTGGAACGACACCCGCTCGGACCCCTCGGGGAAGATCTCCGAGCTCTACTACGCCTGGTCGACGGACGAGGGGCACACCTTCTCCCACGGCATCCCGGTCTCGCCGCCCTTCGACTCGACGATCGGCCACCCCCAGCAGGACAAGATCGGCGACTACTACGACATGGAGTCCGACGCCGAGGGGGCGGTGGTCGCCTACTCGGCCACGTTCAACGGCGAGGAGGACGTCTGGTTCGTCCGGGTCGGCGACTGCAACGGCAACGGCCGCCACGACTCGAAGGACCTCGCCGACGGAACCAGCGCCGACTGCGACGGGAACATGATCCCCGACGAGTGCCAGGCCGACTGCAACGGCAACGGCGTCGCCGACACCTGCGACATCTCCTCGGGGACCAGCCCCGACTGCAACGGCAACGGCGTCCCGGACGAGTGCGACGTCGACTCCGGCGACTCGCCCGACTGCGACGGCGACGGGGTCCCGGACGAGTGCAAGGTGACCGACGACCTCGAGTCCGACACCGGCTGGACCGTCGGTGCCGACGACGACACCGCCACCGCCGGCACCTGGGAGCGGGTCGACCCGAACGGCACCGACGCCCAGCCCGAGGACGACCACACGGAAGACCCGGGGCACCTCTGCTGGGTGACCGGCCAGTCCGAGCCGGGCGCCGGCAACAACGACAACGACGTCGACGGCGGGAAGACCACGCTCTTCTCCCCGGAGTACGACCTCGCGGGCATGGACGACCCCCACGTCGGCTACTGGCGCTGGTTCTCGAACCGGGAGGGGGCCGCCCCGGGCACGGACACCTTCCGGGTCGAGGTCACCGGAGACGGCGGCGCGACCTGGACGCTGGTCGAGGAGGTCGGCCCCGGCGGGCGCGAGACGTACGGCGGCTGGCACTGGCACGGCTTCCGCGTGGCGGACCTGGTGCCCGGGGCGACGCGCATCCAGCTC
>JAMOQA010000362.1 GCA_027064265.1 Acidobacteriota bacterium | reverse complement strand
TCTTGACCACCAGGAGGACCTCGTCGTCCTGCTGGACCTTCCCCTCCCACCGGTAGACCGAGACGAGGCCTGGCACTACGTTGACGCAGGCGGCGAGGCGCCGGTCGACCAGCAGGCGGGCGAGCCGCCGGCCGGTCTCCCCGTCGGGGGCGGTGACCAGGACCACGCACAGGTCGGCGGCGGAACGTTCCATCCGGTGCTCCCGGCCGCCCTTTCCGGGCCGGCCCGAACGGGACTAGACTACCCCGAAACGTGGTCCCCGTCCGGATCCGGAGGAGGAAGGAACATGGCCGAGATCACCAGCGTCTACGCCCGGGAGATCCTGGATTCCCGGGGCAATCCCACCGTCGAGGTCGAGGTTACCGTCGACGACGAGTTCATCGGAAGGGCGTCGGTCCCGTCCGGCGCGAGCACCGGGAGCCGGGAGGCCCTCGAGCTGCGGGACGGCGAGCCGACCCGCTACGGGGGCAAGGGAGTCCAGAAGGCGGTCCGGCACGTGAACGAGATCCTCGGGCCGGCCATCGAGGGACTCGACCCGACGGACCAGCGGGTGATCGACCAGGTGATGCTCGAGCGGGACGGCACCCCGACCAAGCGGGAGCTGGGGGCCAACGCGATCCTCGGCGTCTCGATGGCCGTGGCGCGGGCGGCGGCCGGCCTCGCGGGCCTGCCGCTCTACCGCTACCTCGGTGGCGCCCGGGCCCACGTCCTGCCGACCCCGATGCTCAACATCCTGAACGGGGGCGTGCACGCGGACAACAACCTGGACATCCAGGAGTTCATGATCGTGCCGGCCGGGCTCGACCGGTTCTCCGAGGCGCTGCGCGCGGCCGCGGAGGTCTACCAGGTCCTGAAGAAGCTGCTCAAGGAGAAGGGGCTCAACGCCTCGATCGGCGACGAGGGCGGGTTCGCCCCGTCCCTCCAGTCGAACCGGGAGGCCCTCGACCTGATCGTGGAGGCGATCGACCGGGCGGGCTACCGGCCCGGCGAGGACATCTTCCTCGCGATCGATTCCGCCGCCAGCGAGTTCTGGAACGAGGGTTCCTACCGCTTCGAGGGGGAAGAGCGCTCCGCGAGCGACCTGGTCGGCTGGTACAGGGAGATCGTCGAGGCGTACCCCGTGATCAGCATCGAGGACGGCCTTGCCGAGGGAGACTGGGACGGCTGGCGCGAGCTGACAAAGGAACTGGGGACCCGGGTCCAGCTCGTCGGCGACGACATCTTCGTCACGAACCCGGAGATCATCCGGGAGGGGATCGACACCGGCGTCGCCAACTCGGTGCTGATCAAGCTCAACCAGATCGGCACGGTCAGCGAGACCTTCGACGCGATCGCCCTCGCCCAGTCGGCGGCCTACGGGACGGTGATCAGCCATCGTTCCGGCGAGACCGAGGACACCTTCATCGCCGACCTCGCGGTGGCGGTCGGTGCCGGCCAGCTCAAGACCGGCGCGCCGGCCCGGGGCGAGCGGGTCGCGAAGTACAACCAGCTCCTTCGCATCGAGGAGGACCTGGCCGAGGCGGCGGCCTACGCGGGACGGGACCCGTACGGGTTCCCGGGCTGATCCGCGGGAGGACCCGGTGGAGCGCCGCAGGACGGCGTCGCGGGGTCCCGGAGGCCTGCTTCCGCCGCGCTGGCGGAAGTGGGCCTTCTGGGGACTCGCCGCCGTCCTGTGGGCCTGGTTCCTGTTCGGCGACGAGGGACTGCTCCGCCAGGTCGCCCGGTGGCGCGAGATCCGGGTGCTCGAGGCGCGGCTCGCGGAGGTGAGGAGCCGGAACGCGGCCCTCGAGGCGGAGATCGAGGCGCTCCGCGACGACGACCTGGCGATCGAGGCGGCGGTGCGCACCGAGCTCGACTGGCAGCGTCCCGGGGAGCGGGTCTTCGTCGTCGGCGACGACGACCCGCTCGCGGACGCGCGAGTTGACACCCCCGGGTCCGCTCCCTAGAATGCGCACCGCGGTCGGCGGAGACGGCCGCGGACAGCAACGGATGACGCGGGGTGGAGCAGTCCGGTAGCTCGTTGGGCTCATAACCC
>JAMOQA010000361.1 GCA_027064265.1 Acidobacteriota bacterium | reverse complement strand
GAGGCCGTAGAAGGTCGTGAACGGCGGAGCCTGCGTCCCGTTCATCGGGTAGCCCTTCACCGTGCCGTACGCGAGGCGCAGGGTGAAGGTCGCGTCCGGGTAGGTCGACTTCCCGTAGACGGCGAACCGGGCCTGGCCCAGCTTCTCGCCGGCGATCGTCTGCAGGGCCTCGACGTTCTCCTCGTGCCACTTCCGCAGCTCGCGGAGCATCGGGTCGAGCTTGCGCACCCAGGCGATGAGCGGGTCGTCGCACTTCGCCACGGCGTCCTTGCCGCCCTCGACCAGCTTCCGCCGGAACGCCGGATCGCCGATCTTCGTCTGCGAGAACAGCTCGTGGGCGACTTCCTGCGGGCTCTTCCCCCCGAGCGCCGCCTGGATGAACGGGTCGTCGTCGCCGAGGTGCTCCCGGGCCATCTCGAGGAACGACGCCGCGATCCGCTCCTCCATCGCCGGGTAGACCGGAGCGGGCGAGAACATGCGGAAACGGAGGGAGTCGAGCTGGGAGTCGTGGAAGCCGTCGAGACGCTCGCCGTCCGGCTTCTGCACTTCCTCGACGTAGCGCACGATCGTCAGCGCCGTGCCGGCCATCCGCGACCAGGGCAGTCGCCGCCAGCGGAACTCCTCGAGGCGCTTCTTCTCGTTCGCGATCGCCCGCTCGACCAGGCTCCAGGCATCCCCGTACTTCTTCTTCAGTTCCGGGTCGGCCATCACCTTCGCCCGGAAGGCCTCTTCGTCCGCCTTCTTCTTCCCCATCAGGTGCTCGTCCAGCAGGCCCTCGTACTCCCCGGTGTACGCCTTGATCGCGTTCCGCAGCCCGAAGAGCATCCCGGTCGCCTGCCGGCGCTGCTCGGACCCCTCGGCGGCGTAGTCCTCGAGCACCTTCACGATCTTCTTCATCACGTCGAGCCGGACCGGGTAACTGTAGTCGCGCAGGTACTCGAGCTGGGCGTACGTGTAGAGCCGGTCGGTGCTGCCGGGGTGACCGGAGACGAAGACGAGGTCACCCGCCTTCGGCCCCGCCGGGTTCCAGCGCAGCCACGCCGGGCTCCTGATCGGCTTGCCGTCCTCGTAAACCCGGAAGATCGCCATGTCGAGGTCGTAGCGCGGGTAGGTGAAGTTGTCCGGGTCACCCCCGAAGAACGCGATGTCGTCCTCCGGCGCGAAGACCAGCCGGATGTCGGTGTACTTCTTGTACCGGTAGAGCCAGTACTCCCCGCCGTGGTAGAGGGTGACCACGTCGGAACGGAGCCCGGTCTTCTCGAGGCTCTCCTTCTCGATCTCCGCGATCCTCGCCTTGCGGGCCCGCAGGGCCTCCTCGTCGGACATGCCGGGCTTCACCGCGGAGAGCACCCGGTCGGTCACGTCCTCCATCGAGATCAGGACGTTCAGCTCGAGGTCCGGGCACTTCATCTCCTGGTCCCGGGTCGCCGCGTAGAAGCCGGTGTGGGTGTAGTCGTGCTCCTTCGAGGAGACCTTCTGGAGCTGGCCCCGGGCGACGTGGTGGTTCGTCAGCACCAGGCCGTCGGGGCTGACGAACGACCCCGACCCGCCGTCGTTGAACCGGACCGAGGCGAGGCGCACGTGGTCCAGCCACTCCTGCGTCGGCGTGAAGCCGTACTTCTCCTTCAGCTGCTTCACCGGCGGGTTGTCGAAGGTCCACATCCCCTCGTCGGCGCGGGCGGCGAGGGAACCGGCCGCCACCAGGGCGGCGCAGGCGAGAACGGCGAACAGGACACGAACGTGCTTCGTCACGGCGGAATCCTCCTCGGCGCGAACGGATCGCGGAAGACGCGAGGATACCCCACGGAGCGGGCACGCGAGTCTCCCTGCGGGCACGGACGGCCCTTCTCCGCGGACGACCGGTCACCGGGCCCCCCGCACGCCTCGCGCTCCCCGATGGCAGGCCCCGCGGGGCCCCGCCGCAGGTGCGACACGCCGTCCAGGGGGTTCCCCCGGAAATGCGTCACCCGGCCGGGGGGGTCCCCCCGCAAGTGCGACACTCCGCTCGGGGTCCCCCTGGAAATGCGCCACTTTCCCCG
>JAMOQA010000360.1 GCA_027064265.1 Acidobacteriota bacterium | reverse complement strand
GAGCGACCTCAGGTCGATGGCGGGAATGCCGTACTGCTCGGAGAGGAGATGGACGAGGTCTTCTTCGCTGACTGCTCCGGACTGGACGAGGTGGTAACCGATCTTCCCGCCTTCGTTCTTCTGGCGATCGAGGGCCTCCTTGAGGGCCTCCTTGGTGACGAGACCTTCCTCGAGCAGGAGTTCCCCGATGCGGTCGCTCATGCCTCTCTCCCCGGGTCACCACTGGCCTTGTCCGCACGGAGGCACGGGCCGCCTCCCGGGCACACGGAAAGCCGGGGGACCTCGTGGTCCAAGTTGGTGACCGGGGAACGCCGGGTCAAGCCGGGACGCCGCGGCTCGTCCCGGGATCAGGAGGCAGCGGCTCGCTCCGCGAGGAAACGCTCCATGAACCGGGTCGAGAGGCGCGCTTCGCGAAAGTCCGGCGAACGAAGGATCGCAGAGAGCAATGGCAGGTTGGTCTCGATCCCCTCGATGACGAACGAGTCGACCGCCCGCTGGAGCCGCGAGAGTGCCTCCTCCCGGTTCTTCCCCCGGGCGATCAGCTTGGCGATCATCGAGTCGTAGTAGGGCAGCACCTGGTACCCCGCGTAGGCCGCGGTGTCGATCCGGATGCCGGGCCCTCCCGGGGGATGGAAAGCGGTGATCAGCCCGGGGCTCGGGGCGAAGGTCCAGGGATCCTCGGCCGTCACCCGGGCCTCGATCGACCACCCGTGGATCCGCAGGTCCTCCTGGCGGAAGGGCAGCGGTTCCCCCGCCGCGACCCGGATCTGCTCCTTGATCAGGTCGATCCCCGCGATGTTCTCCGTCACCGGGTGCTCGACCTGGATCCGGGTGTTCATCTCCATGAAGTAGAACGACCCGTCCTCGTCCAGGAGGAACTCGATCGTCCCGGCGTTCCGGTAGCCCACGGCCCGGGCTGCCTTGAGCGCCGCCTCGCCCATCCGCTCGCGAAGCCTCGTGTCCAGCGCCGCGGAGGGCGCCTCCTCGATCAGCTTCTGGTGGCGTCGCTGGATCGAGCACTCGCGCTCGAACAGATGGACCACGTTGCCGTGGTGGTCCCCCAGCACCTGGAACTCGATGTGACGCGGGTTGACCAGGTACTTCTCCAGGTAGATGGCGGGGCTCCCGAAGGCCGCCGCGGCCTCGGTGCGGGCCGCCTCGATCGCCGCGGCCAGCTCCTCCTCGCCGTTTACCACCCGCATTCCCCGCCCGCCACCGCCGGCGGAAGCCTTGACGATCACGGGGTAGCCGATCTCCGCGGCGATCTCCCGGGCTTCCTCCGGGGTCTCGACCAGGCCCTCGCTCCCCGGGACGACCGGGACCCCGGCCGCGATCATCGTCCGGCGGGCCTCGGCCTTGTCACCCATGCGGCGGATCGTCTCCGCCGTCGGCCCGATGAACGTGATCCCGCACTCCGCGCAGATCTCGGCGAAGTGGGCGTTCTCCGCGAGGAACCCGTAGCCCGGGTGGATCGCGTCGGCACCGGTGATCTCCGCGGCGGAGATGATCGCCGTCACGTTCAGGTAGGACTCGGTGCTGTGGGCGGGCCCGATGCAGACCTCCTCGTCCGCGAACCGCACGTGGAGCGAGTCGCGGTCGACGTCGGAATGCACCGCGACGGTCGGGATGCCGAGTTCCTTGCAGGCCCAGATGATCCGCAGGGCGATCTCCCCGCGGTTGGCGACCAGGATCTTCTTGAACATCGCGGGGCTCCCGGACTCAGTCGGGCCGGATGCGGAACAGGACTTCGCCGTACTCCACCGGCTGGGCGTTCTCCGGCAGGATCTCCACGATCGTCCCCGAGATCTCCGACTCGATCTCGTTCATCAGTTTCATCGCCTCGATGATGCAGAGCACCTGCCCCGCGGAGACGTGCTGCCCGACCTCGACGAACGGCGGAGCGCCGGGGCTCGGAGCCCGGTAGAACGTGCCGACGATCGGGGACTTCTGCTCGTAGAGCCCGTCCGCCGCCTTGGCGCCATCGTCCTTGCCGCCGCCCGCGGGCTCCGGGGCAGCCGCCGGGGCGGGGGCGGCAGGAGCCGGCGGGGGTGCCGCCTGCGGCACGGCCACCGGCGCCACCGCCGCCGGGGCGGGCTGGAGCGACCGCCGGGTCACCCGCAGGCGGAAGCTCTCCGTCTCCAGCTCGAACTCGTCGATATCGGCCCGCGCAACGAAGCGGACGAGGTCCTTGATCTCCTTCGAATCCACGGCTGTCCTCCCCGCACCCGGCGAGCGGGCGCGTGCAGCCGGGGATCCTACCACGAGAGGGAGGTCCGGGGGGCCCGGGCTAGAGGAGCTCCGCCAGCCGGCCGGCCGTCACCCGGGCGGCGAACCGGGCCCGTCCCTGCCACGTGCCGGGATCGACGAGAACCGCCAGGAACAGCTCCTTTCCCGGCAGCCGCCGGCAGACGAGCAGCCCCCCCGCCCCCGCGATCGACCATTCCATCCCGGGACCGAGCCGGGCCTCGACGGCCACGCGTCCCATCCCGGCGAAGCAGGCCGCCACGACCGCCGCGAGGCCGGCCGGGTCCGGGCCGGGACCGAACGACCGGGAGGCGACGACGAGCCCCTCGGTGTCCAGGAGGACGGCGAGACGCGCCCCCGGAAGGGCGCGTCCCAGCTCCTCTAGCACCGCGGCGAGGGAACCAGGCGTCTCCGCCACCGGCCCCCCCGTCGTTACTGGCCTTCCTCGCACTCCGTGCGCGTGTAGATCGGCAGCCTCGCCCGGGTCACCGCCTTCTCGCCCGAGGCGTCCCGCCCCCGGAACGTGATCACGATGTCGCCGATCTCCCCGCCGTGGAAGTACGTGGGAATGTCCGTCGCCTGGACGGTCGTGATGTCCGCCATCGCCGTCCCGCCGGCCGGCACGGTGATCTGGACCCCTTCCTCGCGCCGCGGCGGAGGCGTGCCGATCCGCATGTCGTAGCGGATCTCCATCGTCGTGAAGGTCACGTCGTTGAACGCGGAGTCGGCGTGGCCGCGCAGCCGCGAGGTGAAGTTGGCGGTGTTGACCACGTCATAGAAGACCTGGTCCTTCGTACCGTCGCCGTCGACGTCGACCAGCTTTCCGTCCACGTCCACGCAGGCGGCGATCGGCTCGAAGCTGTCCACGTTGACCAGGTTGTCCGACTGGTCCGGGTCGTCGGTGGAGCTGTTGCAACCCGCCAGCAGGAAGACGGCCATCCCCATCACGACGACGACCAGGAGCAGGCGCTGCACTCTGTCTCGGTTCCACATGGCTCGAACCCCCTCGTCAGGACGCCTTGATGATACGCGGCGTGATGAAGATCAGCAGCTCGCGGTTGGTCTGCGTGCGGTTCCTGCTCCGGAACATCCAGCCGACCACCGGCAGGTGCCGCAGCCAGGGAACCCCCATCTCGCTGCGCCCCTCGTTCACGCTGAAGATGCCACCGATGACGGTGGTCGCGCCGTCGTTGACCATCAGCTTGGTCTTCGCCTGCTGGGTGTTGATCGCCGGGACGTCGCCGACCGTGTTGACGAAGTCGGGGGAGTTGTTCTCCACCTCCACGTCCAGGATGACCGTCCCCTCGGCCGTGATCTGGGGGGTGCAGCGCAGCACGAGCGACATCGAGACGAACTGGACGTCGATCTCGGTGGCGGTCGTGGTCACGATCGGGATGCGCACGCCCTGCTCGATCTCGGCGGTCTCGTTGTTCTGCGTCGCGATCTTCGGCGAGGAGAGCCGCCGCGCGTATCCCTCGGTCTCGAGGGCGTCGAGGGTCAGGTCGAGGGTGAACGAGTCGAGCACGTTCCCGAAGGAGAACCCGAGGGCGTTGGCCCCGGCGAACTTCCCGGGCAGGTTGAGATCGTAGTCCATCCGGGCCCGGTGGGGGAACTGCATCCCGGTCTGGGTGCCCAGGCTCGGGTCGGCAACGGCCGACATCCCCCACCGGATCCCCAGGTCGTGCACGAAGTCCCGGGAAACCTCGACGATCCGGGCCTCGATCATCACCTGGGGCGTCTCGGCGTCGAGGGTGGTCAGCAGCTTGTCCACCGCCCGGATTCGCTGCGGCACGTCCCGGATGATCAGCGTGTTCGTCCGCTCGTCGACGATCACCCGTCCCTTCGGGCTGAGGATCGCGTCCCGGATGACCCGCTCGATCTCCTTCGCCTTGGCGTAGGAAAGGGTGCGCGTGATCGTCACCGGCGGATCCTCGAGCTCCCGCGCCTCGTTCAGGGCCTTCCGGGCCGCCGCCTCCTGCGCCAGCTTCGAGACCGGGGCGATCCGGACGACGTTCCCCTCGAGGACCATGTCGAGCCCGTTGCTCTTGAGGATCAGGTCGAGCGCCTGGTCCCACGGAACGTTGTCGACGACGATCGTCACCGCCCCGCTGACCGCCGGGTCGAGGACGAAGTTCAGCCCCGAGATGTCGTGGAAGACGCCGAAGACCTGCTTGATGTCCGCATCGACCAGGTTGAGGCTGATCCGCTGGCCGCGGTACTTCCGCGTGGTGTCGTCGATCGTCTTCGTCTTCGTGTCGGGCAGCGGGACGACGGCGGCGGCCGGCCTGTCCGCGGCGAGGCGCGTCACCGGTGCCTCGGTGATCGGCGCGGGCTCCTGCGCCCTCGCCTGCTCCACCTGCTGGACGACCCGCTCCACCGCCGGGGGCAGCTCCGGGGCCAGCGCGGCCGTCCCGGTGGCGGATCCGTGCAGTGCCGCCTCCGCGGGGCGCGGCCGCGCGACCGGCGGGACGGGCGCCGCGGGCTCGGCGGCCACGGGCTCCACCTCGGGCTCCGCCACCGGCGCCACCACGGCCTCTTCCATCGCCGGGGCGGGCGTCGTGCCCTCCGTGGAGCTCTCGACGGCCTCCTCGGCGGCGGCAGCCGGCGCCTCGCTCGGAACGGCCGAGGCGACCGACGCCGGGGCGGCCTCGGTCGGGGCGTTCTCCGGCGCGGCGGTCGCCGTCATCGTCGGCTGCGCCGTCTCGGTCTCGCGGAGCGCCGCCTCCAGCCTGTCCCGCGGCCCGACGAGGATCGCGAGGCCGTCCGGCCGCTGCTCGGCGTGCCAGCCGAGGGGCGTCGCCAGGTCGAGGACCACCCGGGCCATCGGCTCCGGGTCGACCCGGTACTGCCCGAGACGGACCCGCACCAGCGCGTCCCCGACCTCGAACCGCTTCCGGGAAGCCCGGTTGGTGACGCCCGGCAGGTCGAAGACGATCCGGTCCGGCCCCGACAGGGTGAACACCTGGTAGGGGAGCACCCCGTCGGCGGCGAGGCGAATTTCCTTGCCGCCCCACTCGGTGTCGCTCACCTCGACGCCCAGGAGACGGGTCGCGGCGGCGGCCCCGTCCGGCGCCGTCACGCTGGCCAGCAGGGGCGGTCGGTCGTCGTACGGATCGGCCGCCCGGGCCATGCCCAGCAGGGTCGTGGCCACCATGGCCACCGCCAGGAACCGCGCGACGCGGTTCCGGAGGTCACGCCTTCTCATGCGCCCTCCTCCTCAGCGAGAGGATCTTCGTCCTCGTCGATCGGCTGAAGCCTCTTGATCACGTCCCGGTAGGGCTTGATCCGCCGGGGGTCGTCCACCTGCTGCCGGAACACCACGACGCCCCGCCGGGGGTCGATCGAGATGAGCCGGGCATCGTAGACGTAGTCGCCCACCCGGAGGGTGTACCCCCGGTTGTCCGATCCCTGGAACAGCGCGAGGGGTTCTCCGTCGGGGCCGACGAAGATCCCCTTGAGGTCGATCTCCGAGACCAGCATCCCGGCGATTCCCTTCGGGCGCTTCCCCTTGAACTCCTTCCGCGCCCGGACCAGGGGCTCGAACGGGTCCCTGCGTCCCGCCGGGTCGTAGGTGAAGTGGCGGCCGCTGATCACGGCCTCGCTGTCCTGCCGGATCTGGTCGAGGACCTGCCCCTCCCCGGGCGCGGCCCCCTGGTCCCCCGCCATCGCCGGCAGCGCGAGGGCGACGGCGACCAGCACGGCGAGCCCGGCGAGGACCCCGTTCACGACGCGGGCTTCGCTCATGCGTCACCTCCCTGCTCGTCCTGGCTCTCGTCCCGGTAGATGAACGTTTTCGCCGTGAACGAGGCCTGGATCGTCGCCCGGCCCGCCCCTCCCCGGCCACTGCGCGCGGGACGGATGGTCACGTTCTCGATGTTGATGATCCGGGCGTGCTTCCCGACCCGGTCGAAGAACATCCCGAGCTGGTGGTACGTCCCCCGAACTTCCATCTGGATCGGCTGTTCGAGCAGGAACTCGCCCTCCTGGAGATCGCCCGGGGCGAAGACCAGCAGGTCCAGGTTGGTCTGGTCGGCGAGGCTCTTGATCCACTTGAGCAGGTCGCCGAGCTCCGGCTCGGTCGGCAGCACCTGGCGCAGGTCGGCCAGTTTCCGCTCGAGGGCGGCGATGTCCCGCTCCAGCTCGTCGAGGCGGGCCCGGGCCTGGCGTCCCTTGCGGATCTCCGCCTGCAGCTTCTCCAGCTGCTCTTCCTGTCGCTTGATCTTCTTCGCCTTCGCGGAGAAGTTCAGCGGCGCCATCCTGTACGAGACGAAGACCAGCGCGAGGCAGATCGCGGCGGCGATCGCGACCTTCCCCCACCATGGCAGGTTCTTGAGGTCCATCGCTCACCCCCTCGGCGCGGCGGCCGCCGCCTGGCTTCCGCCCTCCGCGGCCGCTTCCTCGGTGACGGGCCGGAAACGGCAGGAAAGCTGGAAGCTGACGCCCTCCGGCACCTGTCGCGTGTTGCCCAGGACGACGTCGGTGAACCAGGGGGAGTTCTTGAGGTTGTTGTAGAAGTTCGAGACCGCGTTGAAGGTGGTCGCCTTGCCGCTGATCTCCACGTGGCCATCCCGTTCGACGAGCTGCTCGAGCCACAGGTAATCCGGCAGCTGCCGGCTCACCTGGTCGAGCAGGTGGACGGGAACCTTCTGTTTCCGCTTCAGGTCGGAGATCAGCTGGACCCGCTTCTGGAGCGCCTCCTTCTTGGCCTGGTACTCGTCCACCGCCTGGAGCGCCTTGGTCAGCTCCTTGCGCTCCTGTTCCGCCCGGGAGATCTCCTGTTTCAGCTCGGCCAGCCGGGAGTCCAGGGCGTACCAGCGCCAGCCGATGAAACCCACCGTCAGCAGGACGACGACGGTGATGCCGACCACCGCCATTCGATCGGCCGGCAGGGTGACCTTCTTCTCTCCCTTCTCCGGGCGGCGCTGCTCCAGCAGGTTGATCCGGATCATCGATCACCCACCTTTCTGAGCGCGAGCCCGACGGCGACCGCCGCGTCGGGCCCCATCGCCTCCGCGCGATCCGCGAGGGCGCCGGGGACCTTGACGTTGCGGAACGGGTCGATCAGCTCGACCCGGGCCCCGAACCGTTCTCCCAGGGTTTCGGTCAGGCCCGGGAGCCGCGCCCCGCCGCCGGCCAGGAAGATCGCCTCGAGCGGGCTCTCCGAGCCGGCGAACGCCTTGACGAAGTCGACCGTCCGCTGGATCTCGTGGCAGAGCTCCTCGTTGACCGAGCCGAGGATCTCCCGCACCTGGTCGCCGCTGACCCCCTCGACGGCCTCGCCGCGCTTGGCCGCCTCGGCCTGGTCGCGGGAGAGGCTCAGCTCCCGCTGGAGGGTGTCGGTGTACTGGTTGCCCCCCATCGAGATGTCACGCCAGAAGACGCTGACCCCGCCCCGGAGGATCGAGATGCTGGTCACCGACGCGCCGATGTCGATCAGGGCCGCCGAGTCGGGCAGGTCACCGCCGTAGTTGGCCTCGAAGCAGTTGAGCGCCGCGAAACTGGCCACGTCGACGACGACCGGCTCGAGGCCCGCCTGGCCGATCACCGAGGTGTAGTCGTCGATCTTCTCCTTGCGGGCCGCGACCAGGATGACGTCCATGTTCCCGTCGCCCGCCAGGGAAGCGCCCTCGAGGACGTAATAGTCGAGGGAGACCTCGTTGATATTGAAGGGAATGTACTGCTCGGCCTCCCAGCGGATCTGCTCCGCCAGCTCCTGTTCGGACATCTGGGGAACGTTGATCCGGCGGATGATCACCGAGGGGCCCGAAAGCGCGGTGGCCACCCTCTTCTCCCGGATCCGTTCCTGGTCCCAGATCCGGCGGAGGGTGTCGACCACCAGCCCCGCGTCCATGATCGTCCCGTCGACGATGGCTTCCTGGGGGAGCGGCTCGTGCGCGAGGGCGCGGACCTCCCACCCCTTGCCCCGACCGATCTCCCTGAGCTCGACGACCTTGATCGAGCTGTCACCGATGTCCAGCCCGACCAGGTCCCTGGACCGCCCGAAGAGCATCACGTACCTCCGCGCCGGCCTTTCCGGGGCCGCCATCCGAACCCTGCCGAAAGTACGCGATGGAGAGGGGGCGGGTCAAGAAGGAACCGAACGGTCCCGAACGGGTTCCGCCCGTCGTTCCCGGCATTTCACCTCTCCTCTCGCGTCCTCCGGCGGCGCCCGGCGGGCACCGGCTCCGCCAGGTTCCGTGGGGACCCCCGGGCGCGGGCAGGACGGGACGGCCTCCGCCCGGGAGGACCCTCTCGGGGCGAATATAGGTCCCGACCCCGGGGGGGCAACCGTCCGGACCCGTTCGGGATGGCTCCCGGGACGGCGCGAAGGTCCGTGTCGCCTCGACCGGCCCCGAGGAAGGAGAAGGGCGGACTTGACGGCGCGCCCCCGCGCGGCTAGACTTCCGCGATTTTCGCTCACGGCCCCCCCGCGGGGCCCGGAGGGTACGACCATGGCCCGCGCCTGTGACATCTGTGGGAAGAAGCCCATGGCGGGCAACTCGATCAGCCACGCCCACAACGTGACCCGCCGCCGGTTCATGCCGAACCTGCACAAGGTGAAGGCGGTCGACGACAAGGGCCGGCCGGTCCGGCTGACGGTCTGCACCCGCTGCCTCCGCTCGGGCAAGGTGACCAAGCGGGTATCCTGACCGGGCCCGGTGCCCGCCCCGGTCGGCCGCCCCGCGGGGCGGCCGTTTCGCGTCCGCCGCCCCGTCAGGGGGCCAGGGCGACCGCCTCGATCTCCACGAGGGCGTCCTTCGGCAACCGCGCCACCTGGAACGCCGCCCGGGCCGGCCGGTGCCCGCCGAACGCCTCCGCGTAGACCTCGTTGACCGCCCCGAAGTCGGCCATGTCGGCCAGGTAGACCGTCGTCTTGAGCACCCGATCCATGCCCGAGCCGGCCGCCTCCAGGACGGCACGCAGGTTGGCCAGCACCTGGCGGGCCTGCTCGGCCGCCGTCTCCCCGACCATCTCCCCGCTCACCGGGTCGATCGCTATCTGCCCGGAGCAGAAGACCAGCCCGCCCCCGATCACCGCCTGGCTGTAGGGCCCGATCGCCCCCGGTGCCCGGTCCGTCGCGACGATCCTCGGCTCGCTCATCCTCGACCTCCTTCCGGGCCGGAGGGGCGCTGCCGCCCCCTCCGGCGCCTCCCCGGCGGCGTGAAGGCGTCCCGCGGAGAAACCCGCTCCACGTGGTGCACCCCCTCGATCCGCCGCAGCTGGTCCATCAATCGCTCGAGCTGGGCCCGGTCGGTCACCTCGGCGACCACCGCGATCACGCCCCGCCCGTGCTCGTCCACGCCGGCATCCGCGTGCCGGATGTTGATCTTCTCGCTCTCGAGCTTCTCCGCCACCCGGGCCAGCATGCCCGGGCGGTCCTGGGTGACGACCCGCAATCCGACCGGGAAGCTGCCCCCTTCCACCGCCCAGTCGACCTCGATGAACCGGTCCGGCTCGACCCGGAGCGATTCCAGGTTCGGGCAGTCCTCCGTGTGGACCGAGATTCCCCGTCCCCGGGTCACGTACCCGACGATCGCGTCGCCGGGAATCGGGTTGCAGCACCGGGCGAGGGAAACCAGCGTGTCATTCAGCCCCCGGACGAGAACCTTGTCCTGGCCCTTCACTCGCCGGAAGAGGTCGGTGACCCGGCCCAGCAGGGACTCCCTGCGGGCCTCCCCCTCCCGCCCGGGCACGACCAGGTCAAGGTACTGGGCCGGCGTCACCTTCCCCCTGCCGAGCGCCTCCCACAGGTCTTCCGGGGAGTCGAGCCGCAGCTTCCGGAGCGCCTCGTCCCGCGCCTCGTCGGGCACCTGCCGGGCGGCGATGCCCAGGCGCCGCATCTCCTTCTCGAGCAGGGAGCGCCCGACCTCGATCGCCTTCTCCCGCTCCGCCGCCCGGAGGAACGCGCGAATCTTCGAGCGGGCCCGGGTCGTGCGGGCGATGGAGAGCCAGTCGCGGCTCGGCTGGTGACCGGGACGGGTGATGATCTCCACCAGGTCGCCGCTCTCGAGGGGGGTCTTGAGGGGCACCAGCCGGCCATTGACCCGGGCTCCCACGCACTGGTGCCCGACCTCGGTGTGGATCGCGTAGGCGAAGTCGATCGGCGTGGCCCCCCGCGGAAGGCTGATCACCCGGCCCTTTGGCGTGAAGACGTAGACCTCGGCGTTGTAGAGGTCGATCTTCACGTACCGCAGGAACTCCTTCGAGTCGCGAACCTCCTTCTGCCACTCCAGGACCTGCCGCAGCCACTGGACCCCGGCGACCTCCCGGTCGGTCAGCTTCCCCTGCTCCTTGTACCGCCAGTGGGCGGCGATCCCCTCCTCGGCGATCCGGTGCATCTCGTGGGTCCGGATCTGGACCTCGAACGGGTAGCCGGCGTCCGACATCACCGTCGTGTGGAGCGACTGGTAGAGGTTCGGCTTCGGCATCGCGATGAAGTCCTTGAACCTCCCCGGGACGGGGGGCCACAGGGAATGAACGATGCCGAGGGCGCCGTAGCACTCCTTGACCGTACCGGTGATGATCCGGAACGCGATCACGTCGTAGACCTGGTCGATGTCGATCTTCTGCGCCTGCATCTTGCGCCAGATCGAGTAGAAGCTCTTGACGCGCCCGGGGAT
>JAMOQA010000359.1 GCA_027064265.1 Acidobacteriota bacterium | reverse complement strand
CGCCGAGACCCCTGAGCTCCTCGATCTTCTGCTCCAGCTCGATGATCGGGCGCTCGAAGTCGACGTCGTTGCTGCTCACGCTGGTGCCTCCCGTGCCCGTCTCCCGCCGGCGGGCCGGCTCACGATACCGCAGGGCCCCGCCGGTGTCAGGCGCGTGGGTGGTGCTCGTCGTACAGGCGCCGCAGGCGTTCGCGGGCGACGTGGGTGTAGATCTCGGTGGTCGAGATGTCCCGGTGGCCGAGGAGGAGCTGGACGGTGCGCAGGTCG
This sequence comes from Acidobacteriota bacterium, assembly GCA_027064265.1. Classification (GTDB taxonomy): domain Bacteria; phylum Acidobacteriota; class Polarisedimenticolia; order J045; family J045; genus JAMOQA01. Next base: position 1,776 of record JAMOQA010000359.1, on the reverse strand, counting down.
GCCCCGTTCTCGACGAGATGGGTAGCGAAAGAATGGCGGAGGACGTGGGGAGAGACCCGGTCCGGCGGGATCCCCGCCCGCGCCGCCAGCTTGCGGACCCGCATCCACAGGGCCTGGCGCGTGATCGATCCGCCGCCGCGGCCGGGAAACACGTACTCGCTCCGGCGGCCTGCACGGGCGTCGGCCGCCTCGAGCCATGCCCGGAGGGCCTCGAGGGCGCGCCGGCCCACCGGGACCACCCGCTCCCGGTTCCCCTTCCCGACCACGCGGACCAGGCCCCGGCGGAGGTCGAGCTGCCGGCGCTTCAGCGTGGCCAGCTCGGAGACGCGCAGGCCGCTCGCGTACAGGAGTTCGAGGAAGGCCCGGTCCCGGAGGCCCGCGGGCGTGGCGGGATCGGGCGCCGCGAGGAGGGCTTCGACCTCCCTCGAGGTGAGCACCCTGGGCAGCGCGCGGCCCCTTCGGGGCCCCCCGAGCCGGCGGGCGGGGTCGTCCTCCCGCAGCCGCTCCTCCCGGAGCCAGCGGAGGAAGGAGCGCACCGCGGCCAGGCGCCGTGCCCGGGAGGACGGGGCGAGCCCCCGCGCCCGCAGGGAGCGCAGCCACCCGGCCAGCTCCTCCTCGCCGACCCGTTCGGGGGGCGTCTCGCCCTGCCGGGACAGCCAGGCGACGAGGTCCCGGAGGTCCCGGCCGTAGGCCTCGGCGGTGCGGGGCGCGAGACCGCGAACCGCGACCAGGTGCGCGAGGAACTTCCGGACCACCGGGGGCAGGTCGTCCATCGTCAACGTTCCCCGGCGGCCGCCGGACCGTCCAGGAGGAAGGTCACCGGGCCGTCGTTGACCAGCTCGACCAGCATCATCGCCCGGAAGCGGCCCTCGGCGACCGGAACGCCGGTCGCCCGCAGCGCCTCGACGAAGGCACGGTACAGGGGGACGGCTTCCTCGGGCGGAGCCGCCGGGTCGAAGGAAGGACGGCGCCCCTTCCGGGTCCGGGCGGCCAGGGTGAACTGGGAGACGACCAGCGCCTCGCGCCGGGCCTCCCGGAGGTCGAGCCGCCAGGGATTCCCCTCCGGGTCCGGGAAGAGGCGCATCCGGGCGAGCCGCCCGGCGTACCATTCGGCGAGTCCCGCGTCGTCTCCGCGCTCGACGCCGAGGAAGACCAGCACGCCGGGGCCGATCTCTCCGACGATCTCGCCCTCCACCCGGACCCGGGCCTCGGTCACGCGCTGCACGAGAACCTTCATGGCACGAGGAAACCATGGCCCCCCGCCGGGCGGCAACCTCCCGGGAGCGGGATCCGGGTGCTCGAGGACCCTTGCCCGCCCGTGGGGCGCGTGGCAGGCTCGCGAGCGGAAAGGAGGAGGTGATGGGATCCCTCGCGAAGGTCATCCTGATCGGCAACCTGGGGCGGGACGCGGAACTGAAGAAGACCCCGAGCGGGACGTCGGTGCTCGAGTTCTCCATCGCGACCAACGAGCGGTGGAACGACCGGGAAGGCAACTCCCAGGAGCACACCCAGTGGTTCCGGGTCTCCCTGTGGGGTCGCCGGGCCGACGCCCTCGCCCAGTACCTGCAGAAGGGCAAGCAGGTGTACGTGGAGGGGAAACTGCGCGCCCGCACCTACCAGGGGAACGACGGCCAGACGCGGGTCAGTCTCGACGTCCGGGCGGACGACATCCAGCTGCTCGGCACCCGCGCCGACGCCGGCGGCTGGGGCACGCCCTCGCGGGGGGTCGCGCCGCCCGACGAGCCCGTCGCCGGGGTGGGCGAACCCGGGGACGAC
>JAMOQA010000358.1 GCA_027064265.1 Acidobacteriota bacterium | reverse complement strand
GGCGGCCAGGTCGCCGGGGGAAGGGGTCGGCGCGGCCGGTTCCTCCGCCGGGGGCGCCGGGTCGGGCGTCGCCGGGGGGAGTTCCGGGGCGCCGGGGAGTTCCGCCACCGGCTCCGCGCCCGGGGCGGGACCGGTGGCCGCTGACGGCATCGCCAGGGGATCCAGGGCCGGAATCCACATCGCTGCACCCTCCCGGGGAACGTGCACGCGTCCCCTGTGGACGCATCGGCCGCCGGCGGGAAACCTTGAGCGCTCGCGGGCAGGATCGGACCCGGCGCGTATATTCGACTCCATGAGCCGGGAGAGAGGACAGCGACCCCGGGTCGTCGCGTGCCTCGCGGCGGGGCCCGACGGGAAGATCGCGACGGTCCACGGGGAGGCGGCCCTCGGGAGCCGGGAGGACCGGTCGCGGCTCGCGCGGCTGCGCCGCGGGGCGGACGCCATCGTCGTCGGGGCCGCCACGATCCGGCGCGAGGATCCCCCGTACCCCCCGGAGGTCACGGTCGCCGTCGTCTCCCGGAGCGGGCGGCTGCCGGTCGCCTCGAAGCTGCTCGCCGGCGAGGTCAGGGCGCCGCGCATCCTCGCCGTTCCCGAGGATCTCGCCCTCGGGCTGCTCGGTCCCCTCTCCGAGGTCCGCGCCGCGGGCCGGCTCGACGTCCTGCGGGCCGGCCGCGGGGGCGTCGACATCGCCGCGCTCCTCGCCGAGCTCGGGCGGCGGGGCGCCCGGGAGGTCCTGCTCGAGGGAGGCGGGGAGACCCTGGCCAGCTTCCTCGCCGCGGGCGCCGTCGACGAGCTGCGCCTGACGCTGGTGCCGCGCCTCGTCGGCGGGCGCGAGGCGCCGGCGCTGGTCGGCGGCGGGGGCTGGTCGCTGGCCGAGGCCCCGCGGCTGGAGCTGGTCGAGGTCGACCGGGCCGGCGGGGAGCTGTTCCTGCGGTACGCGGTCCTGCCTCCCGCCCCCGGGAGCCCGCGGGGAAGGCGGGGAGACGGCGGGGACTAGAATGCGTCCCATGGATCTCCCGGTCTCCGCGAACGGCGCGCTCGCCCCCTGGGCCCAGCACGAGCGGGACACCCGCGGCAGGCGCTGGCCCGAGGAGGAGCACGCCTACCGCCCGGTCTACGCCCGGGACCGGGACCGGATCATCCACTGCCGCGCGTTCCGCCGCCTCGAGTACAAGACCCAGGTCTTCGTCAACCACGAGGGGGACCACTACCGCACCCGCCTCACCCACAGCATCGAGGTGGCCCAGATCGCCCGGACCGTGGCGCGCGCCCTCGGGCTGAACGCCGACCTGGCCGAGTCCCTCGCCCTCTCCCACGACATGGGGCACGCGCCGTTCGGACACCTGGGAGAGGAAGTGCTCGACCCGCTCCTCGCGGAGGAGGGCGGGTTCGACCACAACCGCCAGACCCTGCGGATCGTCGAGCAGCTCGAGGACCGGTACCCGGAGTTCCCCGGCCTCAACCTGACCTTCGAGGTGCGGGAGGGGATCGCCAAGCACTCCGGTCCGCCGGACCTCGCGCGGGTGCCGGAGGCGGCCGAGTACCTGCCGGAGGTGCCGCCCCCCCTCGAGGCCCAGCTGATCGACCTGGTCGACGAGATCGCCTACGACCACCACGACCTGGACGACGGCCTCGAGTCGGGGCTCCTCGAGCTCGATCGCCTGGTGGACGAGGTCCCGATCTTCGGGCGTCCGTTCCGGGAGGCGCGAAAGCGGTGGCCGGCCCGGGACCCCTGGATGTGGACGAAGATCGCCCTCCGCCGGGTGATCGACCGGATGGTCGGCGACCTGGTCGCCACGGTCCGCGAGGAGATCGCCGCCCGCGGCCTCCGCTCGGTGGACGACGTCCGGTCCCAGGGGGAGTGGATCGTCCACCTCTCGCCGGACGTGACGGAAGAGGCGCGGCACCTCAAGGCCTGGCTCGGCGAGAACCTGTACCGCCATCCCCGCATCCTCGCGACCAAGGACGTCTTCGCCCGGGTGCTCCGGGAACTCTTCGAGGTGTACGTGGACCGGCCGGAGGAGATGCCGGAGCGGTTCCGCCGCCGGGTCGAGCGGGACGGCCTGCGC
>JAMOQA010000357.1 GCA_027064265.1 Acidobacteriota bacterium | reverse complement strand
GCCAGCTCGGGGAGCTGGGCGATCCGGTCCTCCCGCTCCCCGGCGCTCTCCTTCGGCCCGCGGCGCAGGCGCCGGAGCGCCCGGTGGACCACGAGGTCGGGGTAGCGCCGGATCGGCGAGGTGAAGTGGCAGTACCGGCGCAGGGCGAGGCCGAAGTGCCCGAGACACTCGGCGTCGTAGCGGGCGAGGGCCATCGTCCGCAGGACCATCCGGGTGACGAACGGCTCCTCCGGCTTCCCCTTCGCCAGCTCGGTCAGCCGCGCCAGGTCCTTCGGCCGGATCGACTCGTACGGCTCCGGGACCGTGTACCCGAGACCGTCCAGCGCCTCCGCGAGCTTCGCCACCCGCACCGGGTCCGGACGCTCGTGGACCCGGTAGAGGGCGGGCTCCCGCTTCCGCCGCAGCTCGGTGGCGACCACCTCGTTGGCCGCCAGCATGAACTCCTCGATCAGCCGGTGGGCCAGGTTCCGCTCCCGGGCCACGATCCGCTCCGTCTCCCCGGTCAGCGACAGCACCAGCTCCGGCTCCGGCAGGTCGAAGTCGATCGCCCCCCGCCGGCGGCGCCGCTCCCCGAGGATCCGGGCCAGCTCCCCGGCGGCCTCGAGCATCGGGAGCACGCCCCGGTACTTCCGCCGGAGGGCGGCGTCACCGTCCTCGAGCATCGCGGCGACCTCGTTGTACGTGAGGCGCGCCCGGGACCGGATCACCCCGTCGTGGAACCGGGCCGCGACCACCTTCCCGGAGGCGTCGTAGTCGATCGTCACCCCCTGGGTCAGGCGCAGCTCCCGGGGCCGGAGCGAACAGAGGTCGTTCGAGAGCCGCTCCGGGAGCATCGGGACGACCCGGCCCGGGAAGTAGACGCTGGTCCCGCGGCGGAGCGCCTCCCTGTCGGTCTCCGAGCCCTCCGGTACGAAGAACGACACGTCGGCGATGTGGACCGAGAGCCGGTACCCCCCCCCGGGCAGGCGCGTCACGCAGATCGCGTCGTCGAAGTCCTTGGCGGTCTCCCCGTCGATCGTCACCACCGGGTCGTCCGTGAAGTCCTCCCGCTCGGAGAGGGGCCAGTCCCGGGGATCCCCGGGGAGCGCCTCCACCTCGGCGAGCACCTCCGGTGGGAACTCCGGCTCGAGGGCGTACTTGCGGATCAGCACCTCGACGTCGATGCCGGGCTCGTCCGGGAAGCCGAGCCGCTCGACCACCTTCCCCCGGGCGCAGCGGCCCGAGCCGTCCGGCAGTTCCTCGAGCTCGACCGTGACGATCTCCCCGGCCCGCGCCTTGCGCGTCGCGTCCCGGGGCACGAGCACCTCGCACTCGAACCCGGCGTCGAGGGGCTGGACGAGCCCGCCTCCCGAGGCGGTCGGGTGGAAGACGCCCGGCACCCGGAGCGACTTCCGTTCCACCACCCGGACGATCCGGCCCTCCCGGCGCCCGTCCGGCTTGACGTCCGTCACCTGGACGGCGACCACGTCCCCGGAGAGGGCCCCGTCCTGGGCGCCCGGCGGGATGAAGACGTCGGTCGGTTCCTCCGGGTCGTCGGGCACGACGAAGCCGAAGCCCGCGGGGTGGCGGGTGTACCGGCCCACCACGTCCCCGAGGACCTTCCGGGCCCCGTACCGACGTCCCCGGAGGAGGACGAGTCGCCCCTCCCCCGCAAGCCTGCGCAGGAGCCGCCGGAAGGACGACCTCCGCCGGGTCGGCACCCGGAGCGCCTCCACCAGCTCCCGCGCGGTCATCGCCCCGCCGGGATGCTCGGCGAGGACGCGCTCGATCTCCTCCGGACTCGGCAGCCGAGACGGCATCTCCCGTTCCTCCTTCGCCCGCTATTGTCCCAGAAATGCGCCCCCGCGCCGGTCCCGCGCCGGGCGGGGTATCCTTCTGCGGCCGTCCCGCGCCCGGGGCGGCGCGGGAGGACCAGCCGTTGGCCAGGAAGCGCGCCCGGGAAAAGAGAGCGGCCGCCGCCCCGGCCGCCGCCGGCGGGCAGGGCCGGCCCGGGGCCGCCCTGCTGGTGGCGGCGCTCTTCGCCGCCTCCGGGGCCGCGGCCCTGGTGGACGAGGTCCTCTGGACCCGATGG
>JAMOQA010000356.1 GCA_027064265.1 Acidobacteriota bacterium | reverse complement strand
GCGCGCCGGGCATCGAGGAGGACGCTTCCGGTACCGGTTCGTCGGCACTTCCCGCAAGGGGGGAAGGGGGAGGTGCCAGGTGAGACCGTGGGTCGTTGTCGTCCTGGGCGGCTTCCTTGCGCTGTGGGGCGGGTGTGCCTCCCTGCCAGAGGCCGAGGCTCCCCTCGTCGATGTTCCGAGTGTCGTCGAACTCTCGCTGGACGGAGGGCGGACGTGGGTGACGGACGACGTGGTGGTCGTCTCGCACCCCGAGAGGATCGAGACCCTGGTACTGCGCCTGGACGTCGAGAACCCCGGGAGGATCCGGGTCACGATCAACGGCCGGCCCGCCGGTTCCATCCAGTTTCTGCGGAAGCAGGCCGGCCGGACCCTGTGCACTCTCGACCTGCGCCTGTTCGGGGGCCGGTACCGGCTGGTCGCCGGGGAGAACGTGGTCGACGTGAGGATCGCGGGCGGAGCGGAGCGCCCCGGCGTCCGCCGGAGGTGGCTCGTCGTATCGCACCCTCCCCGGGGAGACTCACGGCATTCCGCGGGCCTGGCGACGCGAATACCGGGAAGGGCCTGAGCTTCCCGCGCGCCGGCGGGCAGCCGGTCAGGAACCGGCGAGGTCCCGGAACGGGTCGACGAGCCGCACGCCCTCGACGACCTGGCCGGGGTTCATGTCCTCGGTGAGGAGGACGTCGGCCCCCGCGCGCACCGCGGCGCGCACCACCATCGCGTCCCAGAACGAGAGCCGGTGGTCGGTGGCGAGGCGCAGCGCCGCGAGGACGTCCTCCCCCGCAGGAGCGATCACGTCCCACGCGAGCCACGGACGCACGACCTCGGCGATCTCGTTCCACGTGAGGCCGGCCTTGCGACGGAGGTTGACCGCCCACTCGGCGAGGACCTGGGTGCCGAGGACGCCGGCCCGCTCGTCCCAGAGCCGGGCGAGGATCGCCCGCGCGCGTTCCCCCTTCGCGCCGGCGTCCCGGTCGATCGCGTAGAAGAGGACGTTGGTGTCGACGAAGACCCGCCTACCGGGAAGATCGGTCATCGTGGGCCTCTTCCCGGGCAAGGGGCCGTCCGCCGGCCCGGACGCCCCGCTCGAGGGAGGCGAGGGCCCGTCGGCGGGCTTCTTCCCAGGCGTCGTCCGCCCCGGCGAGCTGCCGGAACATCTCCCGGACCAGGGCCGAGAGGGAGAGCCCGCGACGCGCCGCGATCACCCGCACCTTCCGGAGGAGCCGCTCGTCGTCGATCCGCACCGTGACGTTGGGCATGGCCGGGCCTCCGGTGCACAGACGCACAGAAACACAGCAACACGCACTGCATCGTCGAAGGTACGGCGCCCGGCCCGCGGAGTCAAGGGAGGGGCGAGGCGCCGTTCCCGGACCCGGGAAGACTCCGGTGGCCGGCGATGGCGCCGGAGGGGCGGGGGAGAAAAGTGTGAGGGCCGCGCCCGATGCGCGGCCCCCGGGAGGACATCGCTGCCGGGCGAAGGCGGAAAAGGGCCCGGCAGGGAGCGTGCGGCGTCAGGTCGTCACGGGTTCCTCGCCCCGGGCCTCTTCCATCCGGGCCTGGTGGAGGAACGACTCGAGGCGCCAGCGGTCCTCGGGGGAGTACCGCTCGAACTCGATGCCGAGGCCCGGGGGAGTGGGGTTCACCCCTTCTCCGGCGGGCACCTTGCGGGCGACCCGCCCGGCGACCCGGATCGGCTGGGCCTGCCCCGGCAGGCGGAAGACCAGGCTGACCCGCATCCCGGGCTGGAGGTTGTCCGAGGTCTCGACGAAGACACCGGAGTTCGACAGGTCGCGGCTCATTCCGAGCAGGTGGCCGCCGGGGCCGTCGAAGTAGACCGGCACCTGCACGGCGACCCGGGGCCGGCGCACGTAGCACCAGACCCGGTTCCTGCCGAGGCGGTGGGCCTCGTCGAGGGCCTCCCGCGCCCGCCGGAGCAGCTCGGCGGGGCTCTCCCCGTCGGCCGGCCAGCAGGAGACGCCGATGCTGACCGTCAGGCGCAGCTCCCCGGTGCCGCCGGGCTTCGCGAAGGCGAACTGCTCGACGGTCTTCCGGATCCTGCCGCCGACGTGACGGGC
>JAMOQA010000355.1 GCA_027064265.1 Acidobacteriota bacterium | reverse complement strand
TGTTCTCGTCGCCCAGGGTGATCGACTGGACGCGCTTCTCGAGGAGCACGTTCCCCTGGTCGTCCAGGACCTCCATTTCGACCAGGACGAAGTCCCCGTCCCTGCTCGGCCGATCGCCGACCTCGACCAGCTGTTTCCGCGACTGGCGGATCCGCTCCATCTCCTGGCCGACCCGCTCCTCGTCGACCTCGACGCCGGGCTTCGCCACCTGGATCCCCTCGTAGTCCCGGGGCTCGAACTCGGGCAGCACGTCGATCGTCAGGGTGAACCGGTACGGGTCGCCCTCCACCGCCGGGGGCAGTTCCTTGCCCCCGCCGAGATCGAGACCGATGCCGCCCTCGATCGGCCGGACCTCCTCGCGGACCAGCGCCTCCCGGGCGAACCTGTCGAGGATTCGCTCGGCGGCCTCCTTCCCCAGGTTCGCCCCCATCATCTTGCGCACGACGTCGAGGGGCGCCTTGCCCGGGCGGAAGCCGGGGATCTTCGCCGTCTTCCGGTACTCCCGGAGGACCTCGTCGATGACGGTCTGGACATCGGAAGCGGGGACCTCCACTTCGAGTTGCTTCCGGGTCGGGTTCACGTCCTTGAGCTGGGTCTTCATGCAGTCTCGCCTCGGCCGGGGCTTCTCCCGGCAGTCGGGCCCGGTCTCGTCCGGGATCCCGCGTCCAGTATCACCCGTTTTCGGGCACCACGCCCGCCGCATGGCCCGCCGGCCCGCGGGCTCCTCCCGGCAACCGGGAACGTCCGGTGATCCGCGGCTGGTGCGAAAGGGGGGACTCGAACCCCCACGGCACGCGGCCACGAGATCCTAAGTCTCGCGCGTCTACCAGTTCCGCCACTTTCGCACCCGGGGGATTCGACCGAGAGAAAGTGGTGAGCCGCCAGGGACTCGAACCCCGAACCCGCAGATTAAGAGTCTGCTGCTCTACCAGTTGAGCTAGCGGCCCACCTCGATGTTCCTGCCCGCCTCGGGGAGCGGGTCGCGACATCATAGGACCCGTCCTCCACCGGGGCAAGCCCGGTCTTCGGCGCCGGGATCCCCCGGCCGCCGGTCCCGGCCGGCGCGGCCCGTGGCCGGCGCTGGCGCGCCTGAAGGGACTCGAACCCCTGACCCGCTGCTTAGAAGGCAGCTGCTCTATCCAGCTGAGCTACAGGCGCACCCGCGCCTCCGGGGGCCGTCCCTCCGTTCCCGGACGAGGTGGCGCGGCTGGCAGGATTCGAACCTGCGACACCCAGCTCCGGAGGCTGGTGCTCTATCCCCTGAGCTACAGCCGCGTCCGTTCCGTCCGGAGGCATCCGGGACCGGGCGGCATCATACCCCGTTCCGGGCCTCCCGCAACCCCCCTTCCGCCACGGCGATCCCGTCGCTAGACTAGGATGGTGCGGCTTCCCGGTGCGGGTCCCCCGGGAAGCCGGGTTTATGCGGTCGGGGGAACAGTTCTGCGGGGAAGGAGCGTGTCGATGCCCCAGGGGAAGCAGCGAAACCGTCAGCTCGGCCTCCGGATCCCGGAGGAGCTCCGCCGGGATCTCGAGGAAATCGCCGACCGCCGGGGAACGACCCTCTCGGTGATCGCCCGCCAGGCCCTCGAGGCGTACGTCGACGCCGAGCAGAAGGTCCCGGTCGCCCCCCACCTGGCGCCTCCGCCGGAAGTTCGCCTGTACGGCGAGTGGATGCTCCGGCTTCCGGACGAGGTCCGGCGGTTCATCTTCGGCCTGGGCGAGTTCCTGGGCTCCCGGGACCGGCCCGACGAGAAGACGCTCCGCTGGGTGTCCTACCTCCGGCAGGGGGAGATCGCCACCTGGTGCCTGGAGTTCGAGGAGCCGGTCCCGACGGATCTGCCCACCGACGAGCAGGTCGCCTGGATCTACCGCACCGGCATCGTCGCCGACTGCAACCGGACGATGGCGTGTCTCTACGGGTACAACGACCCGGCCGAGCTGAAGGGCCAGCGGGTCGGCGCCCACTTCATCAAGTACGACCCGAAGAACATGGAGTTCATCCGGCGCTTCATCCGGGGCGGCTACCGGATCGTCGCCGGGATCAGCCGGGAGACCGACCTCGAGGGCCGAACCCACGTCTT
>JAMOQA010000354.1 GCA_027064265.1 Acidobacteriota bacterium | reverse complement strand
CGCCGCAGGCCCGGCGAGGCGTGGAGGAACCGACGAGATGACCGCAAAGATCCCCGCGGTGCTGGTCACCGGCAGCCTCGGTCCCGGCGGAACCGAGCTGGCGGTGATCGCCCACGCCCGGGGGTTCGCACGAAGGGGCGTCGTCGCGCCCCGGGTCGTCGTCCTCGGGGAGGGGGGCGAGCACGCGGCCGCCCTGCGGGACGAGGGAATCCCCGTGGAGGAACTCGCGATCCCCCGGGGACGGCTGCGGAGCCTCGCCGGGCTCGCGCGCCTCGCCCGGTTGCGGCGGCTCGTGCGCTCGCTGGGCGGGCCGGTGGTCCACACGTTCCTCTTCGACGCGGACGTCTACGGAATGCTGGCCGCGTTGCTGGGGTCGCCGGGGGCCGTCATCACGACGCGGCGGGCGATCAAGCGCAACCGGCCCCACCACCTGCGCCTCTATCGCCTGACGAACTTCCTCGTCGACCGGATCGTCTGCAACTCCGAGGAGGTCCGGCGGTTCACCCTCGAGGCCGAGGCGGCGGACCCCTCCCGGGTCGAGGTGATCGTCAACGGGATCGACGTGGAACGGTTCGCGGCGGGAGACGGGGCGGCGGCGCGGGCGCGGCTCGGGATCGGGCCGGACGAGACCCTCGTCGGGGCGGTGGGGACGATCAAGGAGGTCAAGGGGCAGCGGGTGCTCCTCGAGGCGATGGTTCCTCTCCTCCGGGAACGGCCGGGCCTGCGGCTGGTGCTCGCGGGGGACCGGCGGGGGCGGTACGCGGAGGAGCTCGCCCGGGAGACACGGGAGGCGGGGATGGAGGAGCGGGTCGTGATGCCGGGCCCGGTGGCGGACGTGCCGGACCTCCTGGCCGCCCTCGATCTCTTCGTGCTCCCGTCCCTCTCCGAGGGGATGAGCAACGCCCTCCTCGAGGCGATGGCTTCCGGGTGCCCGATCGTGGCGACCCGGGTCGGCGGCAACGCCGAGGCCCTGGCGGAGGGAAGGGCGGGGCTGCTCGTCCCCGCCGGTGACCCGGACGCGCTCCGGGAGGCGATCGTGCGGCTGCTCGACGATCCGGACCTCGCGGCCGCACTCGCGGCCCGGGCGGTCGTGCGTGCGAGGACCCACTATTCCCTCGAGGGGATGCTCGAAACGACCGAGGCGTTGTACGCTGGGCTTCTCGGATGGCCCCGCGGGAGGTTCTCTTGACGGGCGGGATCGTGCTGGAGAAGGCCGAGGAACGGGAAACCACCGGGGCCGCAGGGCGGCTTCCCGGCATCTCTCCGCGGCGGGACGGGCTCCTCGTCGAGCGGGTGGCGGTGCCCGCCCTGCGGGAAGAATGGGACGGTCTCCTCGCCCGCGCCCGGACGAACAACGTCTTCGTCACGTGGGACTTCCTCGCTACCTGGTGGGAGCACTTCCGCCGTGCCCGGGAAGGGATCACGCTCCTGGTGCGGGAGCCGGACGGACGCGTGGTGGCGATCCTGCCGTTCTACGTCGAGCGGCTGCGGACCCGCTTCGGCGAGGCCCGGGTCCTGCGCAACGTCGGGTACGGGGACGTGGTCAACCCGGACTTCCTCGACGTTCTCGTCGAGGCGGGACGGGAGGACGAGGTGGCCGACCTGGTCGCGCCGCTGCTCTTCGACGAGTCCTCGTGGGACTACGTGGAGTTCTCCGACCTGGACCCGGCCGGCTCCCTCGTCCGGATGGCCCGGCGGTGGGCGCGGACCCGCGGCCTCGAGTTCCGGCTGGAGCCCCGGGCGATCTGTCCGTACGTGCCGCTGCCTGCCTCCTTCGAGGAGTACCTGGCCGGGCGGAACGCCCACTTCCGCCACCAGCTTCGCCGCTACCGCCGGAAGATCCAGCGGGAGCTGGGGGTCTCGTGGAAACGGGTCGGCGTCGACCTGGACGTCGGGACCGGCATCGCCCACCTCACCGCCCTCCACCAGGAGCGGATGGAGGCGACCGACCGGGGCGGCAACTTCCGGAAGGACGACTACCGGCACTTTCACCGGGTGCTCGCGGAGCGGCTCGACCGGTCCGGGCGGCTCTACTTCTGGGTCCTGTTCGTCGAGGGGTCCCCGATCGCGACCCACTACGGGTTC
>JAMOQA010000353.1 GCA_027064265.1 Acidobacteriota bacterium | reverse complement strand
TCTCCTCGGCGAGCCGGAGCGCGCCATCGACCGTCGCCGGGCCCTGGGGCCGGCCGTGCGGGAGCTGCGACGTCTCCGGCACCTGGTCGAGGAGCTGCTCGCGCTGGCCCGCGAGGAGGAGGATGCGGGGTCCCTCACCCCGGCGCCCCTCGAGCTCCGTCCCTTCCTCGCGGACGTCTGCCGGGAGGAGGGAGCCGCCGAACCGCGGGTGGGGGAGACCGTCCCGGCCCTGGTGCTGGTCGACCGCACCCGGCTCGAGACCGCGCTGCGGTCCCTGCTGCGGGCCGGCGACGGGCCCATCGAGATCGCGGTGGACGGCCGGCCCACCGGGATCGACCTGGTGGAACTGACGTTCCGCCTGCCGGGGCGGGCCGGGATCGTCCGGGAGACCCGCGCCGCCCGCGAGGAGGGGAGGATCGCGGCCCACCTGGCTGCCGCCGGGGAGCGCGCTCTCGCGGCCCTCCTCGGCGTGCGGGCGTTCGAGCGGCTGGGCGCCGCGCTGGAACATGCGGGGGACGACGTGGTGGTCCGGCTGGTCGTCCCGCTGGCGGCCGATCGCCGCCGCCGGCGGGAGGAGCCCGCCGCGGAGGGGGTCGCCCGCGGGGAGGAAGCGCCGGTCGCGGCCGACTGACGTGCCGGTTCGCGGTATCCTCCCCGCCATGGGCGGGAAGGGCACGGACCGGCACGGTGAGGGAGCGGGCCCGGCGGGTCGCCGGTGGCGCGTTCTCCTGCTGGCCCTGTTCCTCCTCGCCCTCGCCCTCCGGGTCATCTCGATCCTGGAGGCCGCCCACTTTCCCTACCATCGGCACCTCGTCCTGGACGCGGCCACCTATCACCGGATCGCCGTCCGGGGGGACCCGCGGGAGCCGTTCTGGCAGCCTCCCCTCTACCCGTGGTTCCTGCGGGCCGTCTACCGGTTGGCCGGGGGACCCGCTCCCGCGGCCGCCCGGGGTGTCCAGGCGGCCCTGGGGGCGCTCTCGGCCGTTCTCGCCGCCCTGCTGGCCGCCCGGTTCGTCTCCCGCCGGTGGGCGCTCCTCGCCGGTCTCCTCGTGGCCCTGTGGGGGCCGCTCGTTTACTTCGACGGGGAGATCCTGCCCGCCTCCCTCGCCGCGTTCCTGCTCCTCGCGCTGACCCTCCTGGTTTCCGCTCCCGGGCGGTGGGGGCGCCTCCCCGCCGCGATCCCGCCCCTCGTCTCCGGGCTGCTCCTCGGGATCGGGGGCGTCCTGCTTCCGTCCCTGGCCCTGGCCGGCGGGCTCCTGCTGCTGTGGGGGTGGCGAACCCGGGGGTGGCGCTGGGCCCTGGTCTTCGCGGCGGCCGCGTGGCTCCCGATCCTCCCGGTGGCGGCGCGGAACGCGCGGTTCGACGAGGGGCGGGTCCTCGTCTCCTGGAACGGCGGCGTCAACTTCTACATCGGCAACCACCGGGACTACCCGGAAACGATCGGGATCCGGCCGGGGATCCGGTGGGGTCACCTGGTCGAGCAGCCCCGCTGCCGGGGTGGCGCCCGGACCAGGGCCGAGGAGGACGCCTGGTTCTGGCGCGCCGGTCTCGGGGAGATCGCCGCCGCCCCTGGCCGCTGGCTCGCCCACCTGGCGGAGAAGGTGGGCGAGACGTGGAATCGCCGGGAGATCGGCCGCAACCGGGAGATCTACGACGCCCGGGAGGAGTCGGTCGTCCTCCGGGTGCTCCTCCAGCCGTGGGGACTGCCGTTCCTGCTGCTGGCCGCGCTCGTGCCGGCCTCGGTTTCCGCGGCCATCCGCCGCCGCGCGATCCCCTGGCCGGTGCTCCTCGCCGCCCTCGGGGTCCTCGCCGTCTCCCTGGTCTTCTTCCCGACGGCCCGGTACCGGGCCCCGGCCCTTCCCCTGCTGATCGTCCTCGCCGTCGCGGGCCTTCCCCACCTGCGGGTCCGGGACGCGGTCGCCGGGGCGGTAGGCCTCGCCCTGGCGTTCGCGCCGGTCGGGATCCCGCGGATCCCCCGCTCGGAAACCTTCTACGAGATCGCCGTCGACCTGGACCAGGACGGGAAACCGGGGGAGGCGCTGCGTTTCTTCGAGCAGGCGGAGGCGCTGGATCCCCGGAACCCGGACATCCTCCTCTCCCATGGCCTCGCCCTGGTCAAGACCGGGCGCGAGGAGGAAGGTCGGCGTCTCCTCGAGCGCGCCGCCGCCCTGGACCCGCGGGCCGACCTGGCCTGGCAGGCCCTCGGGGTGTACTGGCGCCGGCACGGGGACGTGGCGAAGGCACGGGAATGCCTCGAACGGGCGGTGGCCGCCGACCCGTGCAACCGGCGGGCCCACGCCCTGCTCGCCGATCTCTACCTGGACCTGGGCCGGCCCGACGACGCCCGGCGGGAACTGGCGGAGGCCCGGCGGGTGCACCCGCGGCCCGACCGGACCGTGCTGCGGGTCTCCCGGCGGTACGAGGCCCTCCTCCGGCGCCTCCACGGCGACCGCCGGCCCGCAACTGGCCGAGCCGGGACGGATTCGGAGTGACCCGGGCGGTCCCGGGCATAGAATATCCCCGGGGCACCGGTTCCCGGTCCGCGGGGTGCGGACCGGGAACCGTGCCGGGACGAGCCGAGCGTGGCCGGTGGCCACGGGGAGGTGACAGATGCCCATCACGATCGGACTGATGGGATTCGGCAGGATCGGCCGGAACATCTTCCGGATCCTGCACCGGAGCGACGAGATCCGGATCGGGGCGATCTCCGACATCGCGGACCACGAGGCCCTGGTCTACCTGCTGCGCTACGACACGATCCTGGGGCGGTTCCCGGACCAGGTGACGTACAGGGACGGCCACCTCTACACCTGGGGGCGCGAGATCCCGGTGCTCTCGGGGCGGGATCCGGGCGACGTACGGTGGTCGGACTACGGGGTCGACTACGTCATCGAGGCGACCGGCCGCTCCCGTTCCCGGGCCGAGGCGGAGCGGCACCTCGAGGCCGGCGCGAAGCGGGTGCTGCTCTGCGTGCCGCCGCGCGAGGCGCCGGACCTGACGGTGATCTACGGGGTCAACGACGAACAGCTCGCCCCGGAGCACCGGGTCGTCTCCAACGGTTCCTGCACCGCCCACTGTGCCGCGCCGATCCTCTCCGTCCTGGACGAGGCGTTCGGCATCGAGCGGGTCCACCTGACTTCGGTCCACGCCTACACCAGCACCCAGCGCCTGGCCGACGTGCCGGCCGAGGACCTGCGCCTCTCGCGGGCGGCCGCGGAGAACATCGTCCCGTCGGACACGAACGCCGGCGCGGTCCTCGAGGGGATCCTCCCGAACCTGCGGGGGAAACTCCGGGCGTCGGCCCTCCGGGTGCCGGTGCCGAACGGGTCGATCGTCGACATCTCGTTCTGGTCGGCGAAGCCGATCACGAGGGACGGCATCAACGAGGTCGTTCGCACGGCGGCCTCCGGCCCGTACCGGGGGATCATCGAGTTCATGGAAGACCCGATCGTCTCCAGCGACGTGGCGTGCAGCCCGTACTCGTCGGTGTTCGATTCCCTGGCGACGATGGTGCTGGACGGCGGTATCGGAAAGGTGATCGCCTGGTTCGACAACAGCTGGGGCTATTCCCACCGGGCCGTCGACGTGCTGCGGCGCTTCGCCGAGCTGGACGGGCTGGCCGAGGAGGTGGAGCGATGAGCCTGCGCGTGGCGATCAACGGCTTCGGGCGCATCGGGCGCGCCGTCTTCCGCATCATGAACCAGCGGGACGACATGGAGGTCGTCGCGATCAACGACCTCTTCCATCCCCGCCAGCTCGCCTACCTGCTCAAGTACGACACCGTGATGGGCCAGTTCGAGCGCCCGGTCTCGTGGGAAGAGGGGGCCCTGCTGGTCGACGGGAAGCGGATCCGCCTGACCGCCGAGCGGGACCCGGCACGGCTCCCGTGGGCGGAGGAGAAGGTCGACCTCGTGATCGAGTCGACCGGGGTGTTCCGGCACAGGGCGAAGATCGAGCCCCACCTGCAGGCCGGGGCGAAGAAGGTGATTCTCACCGTTCCGCCCAAGGACGAGGTCGACGCGGTCGTCGTCCTCGGCGTGAACGACGAGGTCCTCACGGCGGACGCGAAGATCGTCTCCAACGCCTCCTGCACGACGAACTGCCTCGCCCCGGTGGCGAAGGTGCTCCACGAGGCGTTCGGGATCGAGCGGGGCTTCATGACCACGGTCCACGCCTACACCAACGACCAGCGTCTCGCCGACGTGCCCCACAAGGACTTCCGGCGGGCCCGTGCCGCCGCCCAGAACATCATCCCCACGACGACGGGCGCGGCGAAGGCGGTGGGCAAGGTGCTCCCGGCGCTGGCGGGCCGCCTGGACGGGATGGCGATGCGGGTGCCGGTGCCGGACGGGTCGGTGGTCGACCTGGTGGTCGAACTGGGTCGCGAGACGACGGTGGACGAGGTGAACCGGGTGGTCCGGGAGGCCGCCGAGGGACCGCTCTCCCGGATCCTCCAGTACACCGAGGAACCGATCGTCTCCTCCGACGTGATCGGCAACTCGCACAGCTCGATCTTCGACGCGGCCTCCACGCAGATGTTCGGGCCGCGGCACCTGCGGATCCTCAGCTGGTACGACAACGAGTGGGGCTACTCGAACCGGGTGGTCGACCTGGCGACCCGCCTCGAGCAGTTCCTCTGAGCAAGAGAGCAAGGGGACCGCGGCCCGGGGACTCCCCGGGCCGCGGCGGGAGCGGACGATGGCGCGCAGGATCGGTGTGCTGACCGGCGGGGGTGACGTCCCCGGTCTCAACGTGGTGATCCGGACCCTGACCTGGCGAATGGAGGACGAGGGCTGGGAAGTGGTCGGCCTCCGCCGGGGATGGGCCGCCCTCCTGAACGCGGGGACGAAGAGCCCGTTCCCCCGGGAGGACTGGGTCGTCCGGCTGACGAGGCAGAACACGCGGACGATCGACCGGACCGGCGGCACCTGGCTGCACTCGTCCCGCACGAACCCGATGGCGATGCGGCCGGCGGAGATCCCGGACCACCTGAGGGACGAGGCGCCCGCCCCGGGCGAGGACGGCACGGTGGACATGACCGGCCGGGCGATCCGCACGATCGAGGAGCTCGGGATCGACGTCCTCGTCGCGATCGGCGGGGACGACACCCTCTCCTTCGCCCGGCGGCTCCACCAGGAGGGAGTGCCGGTGATCGGCGTCCCGAAGACGATGGACAACGACGTCTACGGGACCGACTACTGCATCGGGTTCTCCACGGCGGTCAGCCGCTCGGTCAACATGATCACCGACCTGCGCAGCCCGGCCGGCTCCCACGAGCGGTTCCTGATCGTCGAGCTGTTCGGCCGGAACTCCGGCGAGACATCGCTCGTGATCGCGCTGCTCGCCTTCGTCGACCGGGCCCTGATCAGCGAGGTGCCGTTCCGCCCCGAGAAGGTCGTCGAGCTGCTGGTCCGGGACAAGCGGGACAACCCGAGCAACTACGCGGTGCTGACGATCTCCGAGGGGGCGTCCATCGAGGGGGAGAAGCCCCTCGAGTGGGGCGAGCCGGATGCCTACGGGCACCGGAAGCTGGGCGGTATCGGCCTGCACCTGGGGGATTACATCAAGAACACGACCCGCGAGGGAATCATGTACCAGAACCTGGCCTACCTGATGCGGGCCGGGGCGCCGGATTCCCTCGACCGGATGGTGGCGATCAACTTCGGCCGCATCGCCGCCGAGCTGGCCCGCACCGGTGAGACCGGGAAGCTGGTGGCCGTTCTCGGCGGGCGGTACGCCACCCAGCCGATCACGATCGTCGGCGAAGGGAAGCGACAGGTCAACGTGGAGCGGTACTACGACGTCGAGCGGTACCGGCCGAAGCTGGACGCCACCCTCGGGCTCCCGATGTTCCTCGAGTAGCGGGTGGGCGCGGAGCGGCGGCACGGCTGGTGGCCGATCCCGGCGGCGATCCTGCTCGGGGTCCCGGCGGTCGTGCTCCGGGTCGGGCTCGGGCTGCATCCCGATCATGCGCGGGGCGCCCTGGTCTTCGCCGGGGGAAGCCTGGCACCATGGGCCGGTTCCCTGGTCTTCGGGCTTGCCGTTCTCGGCGCCGCGTTCGTCGTCTCCTGGGCCGCCGAGCTGCTGCAGTTCGACGTCAGCCCGAACCTTGCGGTGGCGATGGTCGCCCTCCTCGCGGTGCTCCCCGAGTACAGCGTCGACATGTACCTGGCCTGGACCGCCGCCACGGTCCCGGAGAACGCCCCCCTGGCCCTCGCGAACATGACCGGGGCGAACCGCCTGCTGATCGGTCTCGGGTGGCCGGCCGTCCTGCTGGTGGCGGCGGTCGTGCGGCGGGAGCGGGTGATCGTGCTGGAGGAGTCGCGCTGGGGGGAGGTCTTCTTCCTGGCGGCCGCGACGGTCTACTCGTTCGTCATCCCCCTCAAGGGTTCACTCACTCTCTGGGACACCGCGGTCTTCCTGCTGCTGTTCGGCTTCTACGTGCGGTACCTGGTCCGCCAGGAGGTCGTCGAACCGGAGATCGGCGGCGTGGTGGAGGCGATGGCCGCGTGGCGGACGGGTCCGCGCCGGCTGGCGACGTACCTGATGTTCGCCTGGGCGGGGCTGGTCCTGGCCGCGTCCGCGGAGCCGTTCGCCGAGGGGCTCAAGCTGGCGGGAGACGCCGCCGGCGTCAGCGAGTTCCTGATGATCCAGTGGCTCGCCCCGCTGGCCAGCGAGTCGCCGGAGTTCCTGGTCGCGCTGATCTTCGCCTGGCGGGGGTTCGCGACCGCGGGGCTCGGCACGCTGGTCTCGAGCAAGGTCAACCAGTGGACCCTGCTGGTCGGCATGGTGCCGCTGGCGTACGCGGGGGGCATGCTGGCCGCGGGACGGGACATCGGGCACATTCCGCTCGATTCCCGGCAGTTCGGGGAGCTGGTCCTGACGGCGGCCCAGTCCCTGCTGGCGGTGATGATCGTCCTGGACCGCCGGTTCGAGCGGAACGAGGCCCTGCTCCTCGCGGGCCTGTTCCTCGCCCAGTTCGTCACGGGTATCTGGATCGAGCACGCCCTGCCGGTCGAGGTCCAGGCTACCTGGTTCGGGTGGGAGAAGGCGCTCTTCTCGCTGCTCTACGTGCTCCTGGCCCTGGGGTGGCTGCTGCGCCACCGCCGGGACCTGGGGGCGATGGGACGGCACGTGTGGCACGAGGAGCGGCGTGCGCGCCGCTGAACCCGGGAGGCCCCGGGAGGAGGTTCCGCGATGGACTTCAAGCTGGCTCTCGCCCGTGCATGGGCGATCGTGACGTTGGACAAGGCGGCCGTCCGCGAGGTGGGGGAGGACGAGAACGCGCTGTTGCCGGCGCTGCTGATCACCGCGATCGGCGGGCTGCTCGGAACGCTGATCACGATGCATCCGACGCTCTGGGTCGCGGGCCTGGTCCTCTCGATCGTCGGGCTCGTGATCGGCGCCGCGATCCTCCACCTGCTCGCGATCCTGTTCGGCGGGCAGGGAGCCTGGGCGGATCTCTTCAAGGTTCTCGGCCACGGCGCCGGCCTCGTCTCCTGGGCCCGGATCGTGCCCATCGTGGGATGGATCGCCGGGTTCTGGTCGATACCGGTGGCGGTGATCGCGGTGGAGGAGCTGTACGGGCTGACGCGGGGGAAGGCGATCGCGGTCGTGCTGATCCCGGTCGCCGTGGGGCTCGCGCTCACCTGCGTGGCGGCGATCACCCTGGGCGTCGGGATCGCGGCCCTGCTGGCTCACGCGAACGGCTGATCCGCGCAGGTTGACCGGCGCGCTTCCGGGGCCGATGTTCCCTGCGGGAGGGCAATCGGACCCATGCGCGTCGTCACCTTCGGATCGGGGAAGGGAGGGACCGGGCGGTCGGTCCTCGTCGCCAACCTGGGCCTCGTCCTGGCCCGGCGCGGGGTCCGCACCTGCCTCGTCGACCTGGACTTCGACTCCGCGGATCTCCACCTGCTCCTGGGGAAGCTGCACCCGGGAGAGGGGATCCCGGGTTTCCTGCGCGGACGCTCCCGCAACCTGGCGGAGCTCGCCGAACCGGTGGAGAGCGTCCCGAACCTCGACCTGGTCGCCGGGCCGGGGGAGACCCTCCGTCCCACCGGCCTCCGCTGGCAGGAGATCCGCGCCCTCGCGGACGGGATCCTGGCACTGCCCCACGAGGTGGTCCTCGTCGACCTGCCCGCCGGGGCGGCCCACCAGGTGCTCGACCTGTTCCTGGCCGGCGATCTCCAGGTCGCCGTGGCCAACCCGGACCCGGTCTCCCTCGCGGACGCCTCCCGCTTCCTGCGCCTCGCCCGGGTGCGCCGGGTGGTCCACGGGACGATCCGGACCGGCGGCAGCGAGCCCCGGGTCTACACCTCCCTGGACGACCTGGTGCGGGACATGACGACCATGCGCCGGGCGGCGGCGATCGAGAACGATCCCGCGGGAGGCTTCCACCCCGCCCTGGTGCTCAACCGCACCCGGCCCGGGACCGATCCGGCCACCGGCGACCTGGTCGAACGGCTCGCGGAGGAGATCGGCGAGGGGATCGAGCTCCTGCACCTCGGCGAGGTGCCCGATGATCCCGCCGTCGAGCGCTCGGTGCGCCTGCTGGCGCCCCTGGTGCAGCTGTCGCCCCGGTCCCCCGCCGCCCGGGCGATCGAGGCCCTGGCCAGGGAAATCGCTCCCGGCGACCGGTGGGAGGCCGCAGAGGACACCGTCTCCGGGGAGCTTGGCCGGGAGCCGATGCCGGTCTGACCCCGCGGGTACCCTGCCGGGAACCGCCCGATCCGTGCCGGGAGGATCCCGGCCATGGGTGCCGCTTCGCGGCGCACGGGCGCAGCACGCTGCACGGGCGCAGCACGCTGCGCCCCTACGGGAATCCGCGAGACGCTCAAGGCGCAGGGGTCCAGCGTGCTGGACCCGTGCGGTGCGAAGCACCGCCATGATGGAGGCCCTGCGGGCGACACGGGCGCGGTACGCTGCGCTCCCGGGCGGGACGCGCGACCCCGGGGCGGGCGCCGCTAGAATGGTCGCCGGTCCGCCGGAGGGGTGGCCGAGTGGTTGAAGGCGGCGGTCTTGAAAACCGCTGCGGGGTCCCCCCCGCCGTGGGTTCGAATCCCACCCCCTCCGCCAGCCTGCCCGGGGCGAAACCGCGTCGAAGAGGGTTCAGGCGGGAGCCTTCCCGACCGATGAGGGAGGAGAGGATCGGCCCGGGGGTGCGTCCCGGGCGAGAGGGAGGGCGTCGATGGCCCCGGACGTCGCAGCGGTCGGACAGGAATTCTTCTCGATCTCCCTCGACCAGCTCAAGCCGGACTCGGTGCCCGGCTTCGATCTCTACCTGCGGCACGCGGGTGGGGAGCCGGTGCTGTACCGGGCGGCGAACATGCCGTTCACCGAGGAGGTCCGTCGCCGCCTGATCGAGAGCGGCGTCCACGAGCTCTACGTGCCCGGGGACCAGGCCGAGCAGTTCCGGCGCTACCAGCGCGAGACGGGCCAGGACGAGGACCTGGCGGCCATCCCTGCCGTGTCCCACGAGGAGGCCCAGCTCGGAGACATCCTGGCGGACCGGAGCCTGCCCCTCGAGCAGCGATGCGACACCCTCCTCGGCGTCTCCCACGCTGTCGTGCAGGCCGCCTTCGCCGACCTCGGCTCGCCGGGCCTCCCGGAACGGGTGCACCGGGTGGCGGAGGAGACCGCTCGCTTCCTCCTCGCGGAACCGGAGGCGTACGCAACCCTGGTCGGCCGGTTGCGCATCGACTACGAGACCTACGCCCACTCGATGCACACGGCCCTCTACGTGACCGAGCTGGTCCGTTCCCTCGGGATGGCCGACCCCGGGGAGATCGCCGCCATCGGGCGGGCGGCCCTGCTCCACGACGTGGGGAAGGCGGAGATCAGCCCGGAGCTGCTGCACAAGCAGGGCCGGCTCACCGACCTGGAGTGGGCCGAGGTGATGTCCCACACCGAGCGGGGCGTGACGATGCTCCGGGAGGCGGGCTGGGACGACCCGGTCTGTCTCGACGTCTGCATGAACCACCACGAGCGGTGCGACGGGTCCGGGTATCCCCACGGCCTCACCTGCGACCAGCTGGCGCTCCCCGTGCGGGCCGTCGCCATCGCCGACGCCTTCGACTCGCTTACCTCGCGGAGGGGGAACACCCCGGCCCTGAGCGGCTTCCAGGCCCTCTGGAAGATGAAGCGGGAGATGCAGGGGCAGTTCGATTCCGACCTGCTCGACCGCTTCATCCAGGTGATGGTGGAGCCGGCGTCCCACTGACCTCGCCCGGCGCGCGGCCGGCGCCGGGAGTAAGATCGGGAATCGCACCACGTACCACGAGGAGGTGTCCATGAAGCGTCTCGCACCGGCCGTGCTCTTCCTGCTCCTCGCGGGAGGGCCGGTCCTGGCCGGCAGCACGCCGCCCGCGCCCGCGACGGAGGGGAAGCTCCCGGGGGAGACGGTGCTCCGGCCGAAGCTCGTCGTCCGTGAGCCCGCCCTCGACATCGGCATCGTCGCCGAGGGGAAGGACGCCGTCGCCACCTTCGTCATCGAGAACGCGGGCGACGCCGACCTGAAGATCCTGCGCGCGAAACCCAGCTGAGGCTGCGCCGTGGCCGAGTTCGACTCGGTCATCCCTCCCGGTGGGAAGGGAAAGGTCGTCGCCAAGGTTCACACGAAGGGCTACCAGGGGAAGCGCACGAAGACGGTTCGCATCACGACCAACGACCCGGCGAACCCCCAGCTGACGCTGCGCCTCACGTTCACGGTGCAGTCCCCGGTGGAGGTCTGGCCGACCCGCCGGCCCTCGATGAGCATCCTGCAGGGACAGCCGGGGAAGCTGGTCCTGGTGCTGCACCGCCCGGACGGGAAGCCGCTCGAGGTGAAGGAAGCCTTCTCGAGCCGGCCGCGGCTGAAGGTCCGGGTGGAGAAGGTCACCGAGGAGAACGCCGACCCGGAGGGGAAGAAGTACGGGGCGCGGCCCGGCGACTGGAGGCTGATCCTCGAGCTGGGCGAGACGTCGCGCCCGTACGCCGAGACCGCCACGGTCAAGGTCGAGACCAACCATCCCGAGCGTCCGGAGGTGTCGATCCCGGTCCGGATCCGGGTCCGGCCCCTGGTCGGCACGACGCCCCGGGCCC
>JAMOQA010000352.1 GCA_027064265.1 Acidobacteriota bacterium | reverse complement strand
GGCCAGCTCCTCGAGGGTGGCCAGCCCCTCGATGCCGATCTCCTGGATGGAGCGGAACCCGCCCCGGCGGCCCGCGTCCGACAGCTCGAACAGCTTCTGCTCCGCCCGGTCGAGGAGCTCGATCGCCGGGGTGGCCGCCGCCCGGGCCTCGACCCGGACCTCCTCGATCGTCTGGAGGACCCGGCGCCGCAGGGCGTGGTCCCGGACGATCTCCGCCCAGGCGGAGACGTTGCCGCCCCGGGGGAGGCCGTCGACGAGGGACGCCAGGTAGGCGTCGCCGCCGGACTTCTCGAGGTTCCCCGCCTGCTCGAGGCGGGAGCGGACCGTCACCGGGTCGATGGCGGCGTTCTCCGAGGCGAGGGCGACGAACGCCTCGAAGACGTACCGGTGGGCCGGCTTGTAGAAGTCGTCGGCCCGGAGCATCTCGAGGACCGGGTCGAGGGCCGAGTCCGGGTCGAGGAGGATCGCCCCGAGGACCGCCCGTTCCGCCTGCTCGTCCCAGGGAAGGGGAGAACTCTCCCGCGCGGGGGGCGGGGGCGGCGGCTCCGCCGGCGGGCGGGGCGGGCGAGGGTCCATGGCCATCGGGCGTGCTCCTCGGGGGGGCGCGGACCCGGAGCACGGGTCCGCCGGCCCGCATTCTATCTCGCTCCGCCGTTCCCGCTCTCCCGGTCCCCTCCCGGGTCCCGGGGAGGCCGCGGGAGGCCCTCGGGCAGGTAGTTCATCGGCGGCGCTCCCTCCGGCTCGTCGTGGGGGTAGCGGTATCCCTTCCCGTGGCCCAGGGAGCGGGAGAGGGCCGAGTGGGCGTCCCGGAGGGCCATCGGCACCGGCAGGTTGCCGCGTTCCCGCACCGCCGCCTGCGCCCAGTCCCGCAGCCGGATCACCTCGTTCGACTTGGGGGCGCGGGCCAGGTAGAGGGCCGCCTCGGCGAGGGGGAGGGTCGCCTCGGGCAGGCCGACCCGGTCGAGGGCCTCCGCCGCCGCGACCGCGACGGGGAGGGCCTGCGGATCGGCGAGGCCGACGTCCTCCGCCGCGAGGACGATCATCCGCCGGGCGACGAAGCGGGGATCGACGCCGGACTCGAGCATCCGCATCATCCAGTAGACGGCGGCCTCCCCGTCCGAGCCCCGCATCGCCTTGATGAAGGCGGAGGCCAGGTCGTAGTGGACGTCCCCCTCCCGGTCGGCCCGCAGGAGCCGGCGCTGGGCGGCGGTGGCCACGTCGTCCCGGGTGACCCGGGCCGGGTGCCCGGCGCCGGCCCGCGACCGGGCGAGCTCCGCCGCCAGCTCCAGGGTGACGAGGGCCCGGCGGGCGTCCCCGTCCGCCTCCCGGGCGATCGCGGAAAGCACCTCCTCCGGGACCTCGATCCCCCGGTCGCCCAGGCCCCGCTCCGGGTCGGCGAGGGCCCGCCGCAGGATCTCCTCCAGGTGGGCGGCAGAAAGGGGTTCCAGCACGAGGACCCGGCAGCGGGAGACCAGCGGGGCGACCACCGTGTGCGCCGGGTTCTCGGTGGTCGCGCCGACCAGCGTGACCGTGCCCCGCTCCACGTGGGGGAGCAGGGCGTCCTGCTGGCCCCGGTGGAACCGGTGGATCTCGTCGACGAAGAGGATCACCCGCCGTCCCGCCCGGCGGAGCCGCTCCGCCCGGGCGACCACCTCCCGGACCTCCTTCACCCCGGAGGTGACCGCCGAGAGGGGCTCGAACTCGGCCCCCAGCTCGGCGGCGAGCAGGCGGGCGATCGTCGTCTTCCCGGTGCCCGGGGGGCCCCAGAGGATCAGCGAGGGGAGCGTGCCGGCGCCGAGGGCGCGGCGAAGGAAGCCGTCCTCCCCGAGCAGGTGTTCCTGGCCGACCACCTCGGCGAGGGTGCGCGGGCGCATCCGCTCCGGCAGGGGGGCGTCCGGGGGCGGCGGCGGTGGCGGCGCCGGTCCGAAGGGCAGCTCCATGGTCCCGAGGATACCCGGAGCGGCCGGTCAGGCGAGATCGCGGACCAGGGAGCGCCCGGCCCGCACCCCGTGCCCGGTCAGCACGACGACCAGGGGGCCGTCCGCCCCGCCGGCGGCCAGCTCCCGCGCTCCCCCGGCGAGGAGCC
>JAMOQA010000351.1 GCA_027064265.1 Acidobacteriota bacterium | reverse complement strand
GCGCCCGCCTGGAGGCGCTCGGCGAGACCCGCGTCCCCGCGGGTCTCCTGTACCTGCCGAAGGGGCCCTGGCTCCGCGCCCTCGCCCTCGGCCAGGAGGAGACCCTGGCGGACCTGCTCTACATCTGGGCGATCCAGTACTACTCGAACTACGAGGACACCAGCCGCTACGACTACCTCGACCAGGTCTTCCGCGGGGCGATCACCGAGCTCGACCCGTACTTCACCGAGGCCTACCTGGTCGGGGCCCTGATCATGTCCGTGGAGGCCCGGCGCCCCGACCTGGCCCTCGCGCTCTACGACAAGGGCCTCGAGAAGATGCCCGACAACTGGGAACTCGGGTACTGGGCCGGCTGGGAGTGCTACTACCAGGGGCGCTTCCTCTGCGCCCGGGACTACTGGGCCCGCGCCGCCCGGATGCCCGGCGCGCCGCCGGTGCTGACCCGGCTCGCGGCGCGCATGCTCGAGAAGGCCGGGGACCTGGCGGCGGCGATCCGGGAGTACCGGCGGCTCCTCGAGAACCCGCCCGACGAGAAGACCGCCCGGATCATCGCGTCGTGGATCGAGCGGATGAGCACCGAGCTCGACCTGCGCACCCTGGACGCGGCGGTGGCCGCCTTCCGGGAGGAGCGGGGGCGGTGCCCGCGGGACCTCCGGGAACTGGTGGAGGAGAAGTTCCTCGCCGCGCTGCCGGAGGCCGCCGACGGGCAGCCGTACCGCTACGACCCGCGCACCTGCCGGGTGCTGCCGGCGCCGGGCCAGTCCTTCGGGGGCGGACGGTGATCCCGGCCGGGCTCCTGCATGTCGAGTGGCTCGTCGGCCTCGCCGTCGTCGGCGCGGTGGTCGGTTCCTTCCTCAACGTCTGCATCTGGAGGATCCCCCGGGGCGAGAGCGTGGTCCGTCCCGGTTCCCGCTGCCCCGCCTGCGGGACGCCGATCCGGCCCTGGCACAACGTGCCGGTCCTCTCGTGGTTCTGGCTGGGGGGGAAGTGCGCGGCCTGCGGGACCCGGATCTCGCCCCGCTACCCGTTCGTCGAGGCGCTGAACGCCGCGCTCTGGGTCCTCGCCGGGTGGCGGTTCGGCCCGGGACTCCCGGCCCTGGTCCTGCTGCCGTTCCTCTCGGCGATGGTCGTCCTGTTCTTCACCGACTGGGACCACATGATCCTGCCGGACCGGGTGACCCTGCCCCTCGCCGTCCTCGGGCTCGCCCTGGCCCCGTGGAACCCCCGCCTCGACCTGGGGCCGGGTCTCCTGGGAAGCGGGACCGTCACCGGGCGGCTCGCCGCCGCCCTCCTCGGTGCGGCGGTCGGCTGGGGCCTCTTCTTCTTTCTCGTGCTGACCTGGCGGGTGCTCTTCGACCGGGAGGCGATGGGCGGCGGGGATCTCAAGATGATGCTCGGGGTCGGCGCCTTCCTCGGGTTCGGCGGCGTCGTCACGACCGTCTTCCTCGCTTCCGTGGTCGGCACCCTGGTCGCGGCGCCGTACCTGCTGACCGCCCGGTGGCACGGGACGCGGGAGCTTCCCTTCGGCTGTTTCCTCGCTCCCGCGGCGGTGATCTCCGCCCTGTGGGGGCGGGAGATGATCGCCTGGTACCTCCACCTGTTGCCCGCCTGACCGGACACCTGTCCGGCGCCGGACGGGGTCGGCGGGATCCGCCTCCGGCTCGCCCGGCCCGCTTCTTCCACCGCCACCGGGAGTTTCCGCGCACCGAGGGCCTCCTGGCACGGGGCGTGCTCTTCCGCGAAGTACGGAGGTCGCGAAGGATGGCGGAGCAGCGGGTGATGCGTCGCGTCGTGCGGGAGGAAGAGCGGGGAGTGCTGCTGCCCGAGGCGCTGGCGGCCCTCGCGGTCCTCGGTCTCGTCGCCGTGGGGGCGGCCGGGATGGCGGCGGTGGCGTTGCGGGGGGAGCGGCTGGCGGCAGAGCACGCCGCCGCGCGGCGGGCGGCCGTCTCGGCCCTCGCCCGGGTGGCCACGGTCTCCTGGGTCCGGCTGCCCCTCGTCTTCGGGGGCTCCGGGGACGACACCGCCCTCGCCGTCTCCTCTTCGAGGAACCCCGGCCACGGGCTGGTCGCCGGTCTCGCCGAGGGACTGCCGCGG
>JAMOQA010000350.1 GCA_027064265.1 Acidobacteriota bacterium | reverse complement strand
GCCCGGCTCGCTGTAGTTGGCCGCCTCGAGCCCCCGGTTGCCGTGGTAGAGCGTTCCCGAGGGAGACGTCACGCGCAGGTCGAGGTCGTTGATCCGGTGCATGGTGGACGACGTGGTGCCCGGCGGATCGGGGTAGACCATCGTCACCTTCAGCTCGGGCTCGCCGGCCTCCACCTGGACCTCGTAGCGGGCGACGTCGCCCACCTGCAGCCGCTCCGCCTCGTCGACGATGAAGCTCTTCGCCGCCCGCTCCTTCGCGTTCCGCACGGACGGGCGCCCCCAGCCCTGGTGCACCCGGGTCAGGTCGTGGTCCTCGCCCGAGAACGGGTACTGCTCGGCGGTGTTGATGAGGAGCGCCTTCATCGTCGCGGCGTGGGGCTGCCGCTCGAACACGGTCTCGCCCTCGGGGTCGGTCCCGAAGGCGTTCTCCGACCAGAGCTGGACGATCAGGCCGAGCACGCCGGCGCTCTCCGGCGTCGCCGCCGAGGTGCCACCGAAGGTCGAGGTGTACCCGTTGCCGGTCGTCGTCGTGTAGATGTCGTCGTACCAGTAGCTGACGTCCGGCTTGATCCGGCCGTCCTCCGCCGGGCCGATCGACGCGCCCGAGCACCAGCAGTCGTCCGAGGTGTCGAGGGTGTCGTAGTGCTTGACCCCGCCGACCGAGATGATGTTCTTCGCCCAGGCCTGCGGGCGGGAGTCCTGGTTGCCGGCGTTCGACTGGGACTGGAGGATCGCGATGTCGAGCCGCCAGATGATGTCGTCCATCTCCTCGGAGTAGCTGTTGTACGACCGGGTGCGCGCGTTCCCCCAGGAGTTCGTCTGGAAGCTGGCGAAGTACGGGTCGTGCTTCAGCTCCTCGGTGTGGGCGTAGCGGTCCGACACCTCGTCGTAGTCGGCGAAGATCCCCTGGGCCTCCGGGCACGGCATGTGGCCCGTCGCCTTCGCCTCGCCGTCCCCGTCCCGGTCGCCGTTGCCGAAGACGATTCCGTAGGTGCTGGTCCCGTGGCTCGCGGTGCTGGCCGCCGTGTGCATGATGATCCCGTCGAAGTCCATGTGGTCCTGCTCGATGCCGGCGTCCATCACCTCGCCGCGGACCCCCTGTCCGCAGTAGCCGTACGTGTCCTCGACCCAGTTGTCGCCGGCGTCCTCGCGGACCAGGTCCATGTCGGTCTCCGGCGGAGACCAGGAGTCGATCCACTCGACGTCGTCGAGGGAGGCGATCTTCCGCACCTGCTCCGGCGTCGCCCACAGCTCCAGCACGTGGCCGCTCGGCCAGAAGGCGGCGACCTCCGCGCCGAACGCGGCCGCGGCGGAGACGATCCGCTGCTTGCCGGCGGGGCCCCACTCGAAGGCGACGACCCGCACCCGGCGGGGCGGCGCGTCCGCGGGCGCAGCGGCGATCCAGTCGCGCAGCTCCCGGGAGACCCGGTACCAGGGCTGGTAGGGCGCCACCCGCGCGACGAAGTCGAGGCGGGAGAGATCTGCCGCCCGGGCCGGGTCGATCCGCACGAGGTGCGTCGCGTGGGGGACGAAGCCGACGATCTCGGCGCCCGCCGCCGCGAGGGCGTCCCGCCATTCCGGCAGGCTGATCGTCCGGAGCTGGACGAGGAAGACCCGCCCGCCGGGAGGCAGCGTCCAGCCCGCCGGCGCCGGGGGCAGCGGGTCGCCGGGGCGCGCCGCCCCGTCCCGCAGCCGGACGTCCAGGGCGACCGGCCGCCCCTCGGTCCAGGTCTTCCCCGCGTCCCGGCTCCAGGCGGCGAAGGTCTCGCCGGTCGCGGTCTCGAGCCAGGTCGCGAACGCCGCGCGCCCTGCCGGGTCACGGCCGGTCGCCCCGGGCTCCACCGGGGAGGCGGTCACCCGCAGGAGCGACCGGTCCCGGGAACCGTCGGGCAGGACGGTCTCGACGAAGACGCGGGAGGCCCCGTCCACCCGCTCGACGGCGAGCTCGGGACGGGGCAGCGTCTCGCCAGCCACGGCCGGACCGACCGGCGCGAGGGCGACGAAAGCGCACACGAGGGCCACGAGGGCGAAGGCGACGGGGGGGCGAACGGGGGGCATGACTTTCCTCCGGCCGGGCGGCCTCGCCCGGGTCCCG
>JAMOQA010000349.1 GCA_027064265.1 Acidobacteriota bacterium | reverse complement strand
GACCCCTCGACAAGGCCGGGGCGGCCGCGGTGCTCCGGGTGGCCCTGGGGGAGGTGGAACTGCCCGGGGAGCCGGTGGCCGGGGAGGACGAGGTGGCGGCGGCCCTCGCCCGGCACCGGCGGGGGGTCCACGGGGGCGTGCGGGGGGGCGGCCCGCTCCCGCCGGGGTTCCTCGCGGACGGGGACGACGGGGCGCCGCTCCGCGGCGCACCGGGCGGCCTTCCGGCCGCCCCCACGGGAGATGCCCGACCGGACCGAGCGCCGGGTGCGGGAGACGCGCAACGGGATGACGCTCGACATGCAGGGGCGCCCGGCAGGGCGCCCGCGCCCGTCCCCGATGACGCGCCCGGTCCGGGCCGGGAAGGAGGTCCGGCGGTGGTCCTGCTCGAACACGAACCGTGGCCCGAGGGTCTCGCCCGGCCCGAGGAGCTCCTCCACCCCGAGGAGGGCCGCTGGCTCTTCTTCGACCTGGAGACCCTCCGGGGCGCCCGGGAGGTGGGGGGCTGGGGCAACATCCGCGAGATGGGCCTCGCCCTGGGAGTCGTCCTGGACGGCGAGACCGGCGTCTTCCGGACCTACTTCGAGGACGACGCGGAGGAGCTGGTCGAGGACCTGCTGGCCGCCGACCGGGTCGTCGGGTTCAACGTCGACCGGTTCGACCTGACCGTCCTCGAGGCCTACGTCGGGCGGAAGGTCCGGCAGGTCCGTACCCTGGACCTCCTGGCCGAGGTCCGTTCCCGTCTCGGTTTTCGCCTTTCGCTCGCCCACCTGGCGAAGGAGACGATCGGGGAGGGCAAGTCCGCCGACGGGCTCCAGTCCCTCGCCTGGGTGGCCGAGGGCCGCTTCGACCTGGTCGAGAAGTACTGCCGGGACGACGTCCGGATCACCGCCGCCCTCTGGGCCCACGGCCGCCAGGAGGGGTACGTGGTCTTCCGCTCGAAGCGGACCGGCCAGCGGGCCCGGCTGCCGGTCGCCTGGTAGGCGGGGGGCTTCCCGGGGGGGCGCGGGGATGGGGTATTCTCTTCCCTTTCCGGGGAGAGACGTCCTCCCGAGAGGTGCCCGATGAACGACCGGAAGCGACCCGACGAAACCCCCTTCCACAAGGAGGTCCGGGAGGGGAACTACAACCTGCGCTCGTTCCTCGTCCACGGCCGCCACCGGACCGGCCAGTGGGACTACGACCACCACGTCGTCCCGCCCCTCTCCAGCTCGGTGACCTACCGGCTGGACAGCGCCGAGCGGGGCGCGATGGGGTTCCAGGAGTTCGCCGACCCGGAGGAGCGGGAGTATCGCCGTCACCCGGTCTACATCTACGACCGGCTCGACGAGCCGACCCGCGCCATGCTGGAGGACCACCTGGCGATGGCGGAGGGGGCGGAGATGGCCCTCTGCTTCTCCACCGGCATGGCGGCGATCTCCGCGGCGTTCGGCGTGCTGCTGAAGCAGGGAGAGCACTTCGTCGCCCACCGCACGCTGTACGGCTGCACCTACAGCCTGCTGACCGGCTGGCTGCCCCGGTACGGGATCGAGGGGAGCTACGTCGACCTGACCGATCCGTCGGTGCTCGACGAGGTGATCCGCCCGGAGACCCGGGTCGTCTACTTCGAGACCCCGACGAACCCGATCCTCGAGGTGATCGACATCGAGGCGGTGGCGAAGATCGTCGCCCGCCACAACGAGTCCCGCTCCCCCGAGGACAGGATCTGGACCGTCGTCGATAACACCTTCGCGACGCCCGCCGGCCAGCGGCCGCTCCTCCTCGGAGCGGACCTCGTCGCCTACTCCCTCACGAAGAACGTCGGCGGTTTCGGCACCGACATGGGCGGCGTCGTGGCGGGTCCGGCCTCCCTCGAGAGCCAGCTGATCCTCTACCGGAAGGACTTCGGCGGCGTCCTCGCCCCGAAGTCGGCGTGGCCGACCCTGGTCTACGGCCTGCCGACCCTGAACATGCGGATCCACCGCCAGGCCGAGGTCGCCCGCAAGGTCGCCGACTTCCTCGCCGAGCACCCGCTGATCGGGCGGGTCCACTACCCGGGGCGCGACGACTTCCCGTGGAAGGAGATCGCCCGGAAGCAGATGCTCGACTTCGACGGCGAG
>JAMOQA010000348.1 GCA_027064265.1 Acidobacteriota bacterium | reverse complement strand
TCGTCCGGGTCGTCGATCCCCTCCCGGTAGAACGCCTCGAAGAAGGCGATCGCCCGCCGGTCCGCCCCGGGAGCGAAGGGATAGAGCTTCCGCAGGAGGGCGGGACGCATCCTCGAGGAGGGGTTCCGCGCCCACCACGCGCGGATCTTCGTCTCCTTGAAGATGTCGTACCCGCCGAAGACCTCGTCGGCCCCCTCCCCTGTCAGGACGACCTTCCGCCCGTGGGAGCGGACCAGGCCCGACAGGAGGTAGAGCGGCACCGGCGCCGTCCGCAGGATCGGCTTCTCGGCGAGGGCGACCACCTCCGGCAGGGCCCCGGCGATGGCGGCGTAGTCGACCTCCACCCGGTGGTGCCGGGTGCCGAGGGCCCGGACCGCCGCCTCCTGCTCGGGACTCTCGTCGTAGTCCCGGTCGGCGAAGGTGATCGAGTACGTCTCGAGGGGGGCGTCGGTCACCCGGCGCGCCAGGGCGGTCGCCGCCGTCGAGTCGAGACCGCCGGAGAGGTAGGCCCCCACCGGCACGTCCGCCCGCAGGCGCAGCCGGACGGCGTCCTCGAGCAGGTCCCGGAGCCGCCGGGCCGCCTCCCCCGGGTCGGCGAGGCGCTCCCCCGGCGGCAGCGGGTCCGGCAGGTCCCAGTAGCGGCGCGAATGGATTCGCCCGTCCGGCTCGACGACGAGCAGGTGTCCCGGGGGCAGCTCGCGCACCCCCTCGAGCACCGTCCGGGGCGCGACGGTCGTCCACAGGACGAACACCTGGTCGAACCCGAGCGGGTCCGGCCGCGGATCGACCCCGGCGGCGATCAGCGACTTCATCTCGGAGGCGAAGAGGAAGCGTCCGTCCCGCTCCGTCCAGAAGAGGGGCCGGATCCCGAGCCGGTCCCGACCGAGCACGAGCCGCCGCGAGCGCCCGTCCCAGAGCGCGAAGGCGAAGTTGCCGTTCAGGCGCTCGACGAACCCCTCGCCCCACTCCTCCCAGGCATGGACCAGGACCTCGGTGTCCGACCGGGTGCGGAAGCGATGGCCCCGGGCCTCGAGGAGGGGGCGCAGCTCCAGCCAGTTGTAGATTTCGCCGTTGTAGGTCACCCAGCAGGTGCCGTCCTCGTTGGGCATCGGCTGGGCGCCGCCGGCGAGGTCGATGATCGAGAGGCGCGCGTGGGCGAAGCCGACGCCCTCCCCGCGCCACAGGCCGAACCCGTCGGGACCGCGGTGGCGCAGTTCCCGCGCCATCGCCGCGAGCTCCTCCCGCGACGGGGTCCTCCTCCCGGAGAGATCCCGGATGCCCGCGATCCCGCACATCGGTCAGGGTTCCTGGTTGTCGAGGAGCTGCTCGGGGGGCACTTCCCGGAGCGGCTTCGCCGGGGCGCCCATCACGATCGTCCTCGCCGGGACGTCCCGGGTGACGACCGAGCCGGCGGCGACCAGGGCGTCCGCCCCGACGGTGATCCCCGGCAGGAACGTCGCGTTCGCCCCGACCCGCGCGCCCCGCTCGAGGGTCACGCCCTCGTGGTACTTGAAGCGCTCTTTCGTCCGCCCGAGGAAGTTGTCGTTGGTGAACGTCACCTCGGGGGCGATGAAGCAGCCCTCGCCGATGCTCGAGAGCGCGGTGATGTACGCCTCGGTCTCGATCTTGCAGCGGGGCCCGATCGTGACCCTGTTCTCCACGGTCACGCCCCGGCCGACGATCGTCAGCTCGCCGATCTCGACGTCCTCCCGGACCGTCGCCTGGTCGGCGAGCATCACCCGGGCGCCGATCCGGGCTCCGCGGTAGACGATGACGTGGGCGCCGACGAGGCAGCCCTCCCCGATCTCCAGGGGTGGCAGGTCCCGCAGCTTCGTC
Source organism: Acidobacteriota bacterium (assembly GCA_027064265.1). Taxonomy (GTDB): domain Bacteria; phylum Acidobacteriota; class Polarisedimenticolia; order J045; family J045; genus JAMOQA01. Next base: position 269 of record JAMOQA010000348.1, on the reverse strand, counting down.
ACCGCCGAGGCGGCCGCCTTCATCGGCAGCTTCCCCAGCACGGCATGGTCGTCGATCCGCACGCCGTCCCCGATCACGGTGCCCGGGTGAACGACGACGAACGCACCGAGCGTGCAGTTCTTCCCGATCCGCGCCCCCTCGGCGACCACCACGCCGGGGCCGAGGACGGTTCCCTCCCCCACCTCGGCCCCCTCGTGGACGAAGGGGGCCAGCGGTCCTTCCCGGGGTCCCTCGATCACGGTCGTTCCTCCGCGGCGCCGTCCATCGGC
>JAMOQA010000347.1 GCA_027064265.1 Acidobacteriota bacterium | reverse complement strand
GATGGGGCTCGCGACGACGATCGCCCTGGTCCACGAGCGGTCGGTCCGGTACCAGGCGATCTACGAGCGGGCGATGAGCCTCGCGGAGGTGCTGTCGATCCCCGTTACCGACGCGCTGATGTACGAGGACCTCGGCCTGGTCGCCGAGACCGGGCTCACCGACAACTACATCCAGGAGATCCTCGCCCGGAACCGGGACCTGATGCGCTACATCGTCGTCACCGACCCGGCCGGGCGGGTCACCCATTCCAACCGCTGGTGGCTGCTCGGGAAGACGTTCCCCCGGGCGTTCGCCGACTGCGGTCATGTCGCGGGGACCGTCTCGGAGATCCTGGTCGACCGGGAGCGCCGGGGCGAGGTGGAGCCGGACCCGGACGCCGACCAGGTTCTCGAGGTGCGGGTCCCGCTGCGGATCCGGAGCAGGTGCTGGGGGTCCCTGGCCGTCGGGTTCTCCCTCGCGCCGATCGAGCGGGAGGTGCGGGCGGTCGCCGGCCACTACATCCTGATCGCCCTCGTCCTGATGCTCGGCAACTCGGTGCTGACGGCGATCTACGTCGAGTCCCTGATCCGGCCGCTGCTCGGCCTGCACCAGGTGATGACCCGGGCCGGGAAGGGAGACCTGGCCGTGCGGGCGGACGTCCGGCGCCGGGACGAGATCGGCGAGCTGGCCGAGGCGTTCAACCGGATGATGGAGGAGCTGCGGGAGGCCCGGGAGACCGAGAAGGTCCGCCAGTCCCAGCTCGCCCACATGGAGAAGATGGCGGCGATCGGGACCCTCGCCGCCGGCGTCGCCCACGAGGTGAACAATCCCCTGGGCGGGATCCTCACCTGCATCGAGAACCTGCGGGCGAGCCCGGACGACCGGGAGATGCTCGACCGCTACCTGGACCTGATCCAGGACGGGCTCAAGCGGATCGAGCGGACGGTGGCCAACCTGCTCGGGTTCTCGCGCCAGCGGCCCCCCCGGCCGGAACCCACGTCGATCAACCACAACCTGCGCCACGTGATCGAGCTGGCCGACTACCAGCTGCGCCGGTCCGGGATCGAGGTGCGGTTCGAGCTCGATCCGGCGGACCCGAAGGCGATGGCCGATCACTTCCAGATGGAGCAGCTCTTCCTCAACCTGGTGCTCAACGCGATCCAGGCGATGCCCGGCGGCGGGACCCTCACCCTCTCCACCGAGGTCCGGGACGGCAGGATCATCGCCTCGGTCGCCGACACCGGGGTCGGAATCCCGCCGGAGATCCTGGACCGCATCTTCGAACCGTTCTTCACCACCCGCGAGGTGGACAAGGGAACGGGGCTCGGTCTCGCCGTCTCGTGGTCGATCGCCTCGGCCCACGGCGGGAGCATCGCGGTGGAGAGCGAGGTGGGGAAGGGCTCCGTCTTCCGCGTGATCCTCCCCCTGCTCCGCGAGAACGACGAGGACCGGGGACAGGAGGACACCACGGAGGAACAGCGATGAGCATCTGCGCGCGCCGCCTGCTGATCGTCGAGGACGAGCCGCTGCTCCGCGTCAGTATCAAGGACGCCCTCACCAAGGAGGGCTGGCTCGTGGACGACGCCGAGGACGGCCAGGCCGGCCTCGCGCTCTTCCGCGAGCACCTCCACGAGGTCGTGATCACCGACCTGGTGATGCCGCGCATGGGCGGCATGGAGCTGCTGCGGCAGGTCAAGGACATCCAGCCGGAGACGACGGTCGTCATCATCACCGCCCACGGGTCGGTGGAGCGGGCCGTCGAGGCGATGCGGATCGGGGCGGCCGACTTCATCACGAAGCCGTTCTCGATGGCCCAGCTGCTGGTGCGGCTGGACAACGTCTGCTCGGTGAAGGCCCTCAAGGAGCAGAACGTCCGTCTCCAGGAACAGCTCGAGGACAAGTACTCGTTCTCGAAGATCATCGGGCGGTCGAAGGCGATGCAGGAGGTCTTCGAGCTGATCCGCCTGGTCGCGGACTCGGACGCCGCCGTGCTCATCCAGGGTGAGTCGGGCACCGGCAAGGAGCTGGTCGCCTCGGCGATCCACTTCAATTCCCGGCGGCGTTCCCGGCCCTACGTGCGGGTGAGCTGCGCCTCGCTGCCCGAGCCCCTGATCGAGGCGGAGCTG
>JAMOQA010000346.1 GCA_027064265.1 Acidobacteriota bacterium | reverse complement strand
CCCCGCGATCGAGCTCCTCGACCGGGCGGAGCAGAAGCTGTTCGAGCTGTCGGACGCGGGCCGCCGGGGCGGGTTCCGCTCCATCCAGGAGATCGGCATCGAGGGGCTGGCCACCCTCGAGGAGCTGGCCGACCGGCGGGAGCTGGTCACCGGCCTCCCCACCGGGTACGTCCGCCTCGACCGGATGACCTCGGGACTCCAGAAGGGGGACCTGGTCATCCTCGCGGCCCGACCCTCGATGGGGAAGACCGCCCTCGCCCTCAACATCGCCCAGAACGTCGCGATCGGGGGCCACGCGGGGGTCGGGATCTTCTCCCTCGAGATGTCGGCGGAGCAGCTGTTCTTCCGGCTGGTCGCCGGCCTCGGCCGGGTCGACTCCCGCAAGCTGCGAACCGGGCGGCTGAACGCCGAGGAGTGGGAGCGGGTCACCCACGCGGTGGACACCCTGGTCTCCTCGCCGATCTTCATCGACGACACCCCGGGTGTCACGCCGATGGAGGTCCGCTCGAAGGCCCGGCGGCTGAAGGCCGAACACGACATCGGCCTCCTCGTCCTCGACTACCTCCAGCTGATGCGCTTCGACCGCCGGGTGGAAAGCCGCCAGCAGGAGATCTCGGAGATCTCCCGCTCGATGAAGGCGGTGGCGAAGGAGCTGCAGATCCCGGTGCTGTGCCTGTCGCAGCTCTCCCGGGCGCCGGACCAGCGCACCGGCGACCACCGGCCGCAGCTCTCGGACCTCCGGGAGTCCGGCGCCATCGAGCAGGACGCCGACGTCGTGCTCTTCATCTATCGGCCCGAGGTCTACGAGAAGGACCCGCAGAAGATCGCCGAGAAGGACCTCGAGGGGAAGGCCGAGGTGATCGTCGCCAAGCAGCGGAACGGGCCGATCGGCTCGGTGCCCCTCTACTTCGTCAAGGAGTTCACCCGCTTCGAGAACCGGGAAGATGACCTCGAGCTCGGCGACCGGTAGGCGGAGGCTCCTCCTCGGGGCCGCGGTCGCCCTCGGCCTCCTCCCCCTCGTCGCGTTCGTCGCCGGGTGGCTGCTGCTGCGCGGCAGCCTGCCGCCGGTGGACGGGACGCTCCGCCTCCCCGGCCTCGTCGCGCCGGTGACCGTCGAGCGGGACGGGAACGGGGTGCCGACGATCCGGGCGGAGAGCCGGGAGGACGCCGCCCGCGCCCTCGGGTTCCTCCACGGGCAGGACCGGTTCTTCCAGGCGGACCTCTACCGCCGCCAGCCGGCCGGGGAGCTCGCCGCCCTCGTCGGGAAGGCGGCGGTCGGCATCGACCGGAACTGGCGGCCGTTCCGCCTGCGGCGGGTCGCCGAGGAGGCGTACCGGTCCCAGTCGGCGGAGATCCGGCGCGTCCTCCAGGCGTACGCACAGGGGATGAACGCGGGCCTCGCCTCCCTCGGGGTGCGCCCGTTCGAGTACCTGCTCCTCCGCGAGCGGCCCGCCCCCTGGCGCCCGGAGGACTCGATCCTCGTCCTGCTCACGATGTACCTGACCCTCGAGAATCCCTTCGGCGGCCAGGACATCGCCCGGGCGGAGCTGCTCCGCGTCCTCCCCCCGGAGCTGCTGGCGTTCGTCGAGGACGAGGAGGCCCCCTGGAGCGCGCCGGTGCTCGGCGAGCCGGCGGCGCCGCGACCGGTCCCGGGGCCGGACGTGCTCGACCTGCGGGCGGAGCTGCGCGCGATCGCCGAGGAACGGCGCCGGAAGGAAGCCGGGGAGCAGGAGGAGTCCGCGCCGGGCGACTCGGCCGCCCTCCGCCGCGTTCCCTTCCCGCTCCTCGTCGGTTCCAACGCCTGGGCGGTGGCCGGCACCCGCACCCGGGACGGGCGGGCGATCCTCGCCAACGACATGCACCTCCCGATCGAGATCCCGAACACCTGGTACCGGGCCGTCGTCGAGGTGCGCCCGGCGGGGGCGGAAGGGATGCGCCTCACCGGTCTCTTCCTCCCCGGCGCCCCCTGGCTGGTCGCCGGGACCAACGGGAAGGTCGCCTGGGGGTTCACCGCCCTCGAGGACGACTGGTCCGACGCGGTGGAGCTGGTCCAGCCGGGGGCCGGGGGGAGCGAGGAGCGGGACGACGGCGACGACGGGGGGGCCGGGGA
>JAMOQA010000345.1 GCA_027064265.1 Acidobacteriota bacterium | reverse complement strand
GTGATCGCCGTCGACCCCTCGAGCGCCTTCTCGGGGGGGGCGATCCTCGGAGACCGGGTGCGCATGATGCGCCACAGCGGGGACCCGGGAGTGTTCATTCGCTCGATGGCGACCCGGGGGTTCCTCGGCGGGCTCTCCCGGGCGACCGGGGACGTCCTCGACCTCCTCGATGCCTTCGGGCGGGACGTGATCATCGTCGAGACGGTCGGGGTCGGCCAGGACGAGATCGACGTCACCCGCCTCGCCGACTCGGTCCTCGTCGTGCTGGTTCCCGGCATGGGAGACGACATCCAGGCGATCAAGGCCGGCATCCTGGAGATCGCGGACCAGTTCGTCGTCAACAAGGCCGACCGGGACGGGGCGGACAAGCTGGTCGGGGAGCTGGAGCAGATGCTGCGTCTCTCCCTCGACGACGGCCGGCCGCGGCCGCCGGTCCTCAAGACGATCGCGACCCGCGGCGAGGGGATCGACGAGCTGGTGGCGGCGATCGAGGAGCACCTCTCGCGGCCGGAGAGCGCGGAGCGGCGGGCCGCCCGGCGCCGGGAGCGGGCCCGGGCCCGGCTCGAGGACATCCTGCGCGAGGCCGTGGTGCGGCAGCTGCGGGAAGGGTACGGGGCCGAGGCCTGGGAAGGGCTCGTCCAGGATCTCGCCGCCCGGAAGGTCGATCCCTACAGCGCGGCCGACCGGGTCCTCGCGGAGGCGGGACGCGCGGCGGGAGGCGCCCGATGAAGGGAAGGATCGTCGGGATCGACCACCTGGGCGTCGCGGTGCGGGATCCGCGGGAGCGGCTGCCGCTCTGGGCGGACCTGCTCGGGCTCGAGCTCGAGGGGGCCGAGGCGGTGCCCTCGGAAGGGGTCCGGACCTGGATGCTCGCCGTCGGCGGCGCCCACGTCGAGCTGCTCGAGCCCCTCGCGGACGACTCGCCGGTCGGGCAGTACCTCGCGAAGCGGGGGGAGGGGATCCACCACCTCTGCCTGCGGGTCGACGACCTCGAGGCGATCCTCGCCCGGCTGGCGGCCCGCGGGATCGAGCCCCTCGGCGGTGGCGCCCGCGCCGGGGCCGGCGGGGCCCGGGTGGCGTTCCTCCACCCGCGGGACACCGGCGGCGTGCTCCTCGAGCTCTCGGAGCGGCCGGGAGCGGGTCGCGAGGACGGGCCCCGCGGCCTCCGTCCCGGGGACGTGGTGGTCCTCTACCTGCGGGATCCGAAGGTCCGCCTGGTCGGCCTGCTGGAGGGCCTGGGTCCCGAGGGGGTGACGATCCGGGGGATCGACCTCGAGGCGTTCGAGGACTGGACCAACCAGTGGGCGCGGGACGAGGCCGGGCCGCTGGCGCCCGGTCTCCAGTTCCTCCCGGCCCACCGGGTCGAGAAGCTGCTGGCGGACCAGGCCGCGCCGGGGCTCGTCTCCCTCGGCGAGCAGTTCCGGGAGCGGACCGGCCGGGAGCTGCGGGACGCCCTCGCGGGGCGGGCGGAGGAGCGGGACCGATGACCGGGGCAACGAACCGCTGCCCCGCCTGCGGCGGTCCCCTCGACGCGGGGGGGCGCTGTCCCGCGTGCGGCGACGTCTCGCGCAAGACGGTGGCGATCCCGGTGCCCGGCGAAGGGTCCGGTCTCGGCGGCGCCGAGGCCGCCCACGGCGATCTCGCCCGGGTCGAGCTGCCGGAGGGCTGGGAGATCTCCCTCGACGTCACCGCCGGGCCGCTCGCGGGGCGGAGCTTCCGCGTGACCCGCTCCCGGGTGATCCTCGGGCGCGGGAACGTCGACATTCCCCTCGACGAGGACCCCCGGGTGTCGCGCCGGCACGCGAGCCTCGAGGTCTACGGGGCGAACTGCGTGCTGGTCAAGGACCTCGGCTCCACGAACGGGACCTGGGTCGGCGGCCGCCGGATCACCTCCTGCGACCTGCAGGACGGGGACGAGATCCGGGTCGGGGACACCGTGCTCGTCGTCACGATCGCGACCCCTCCCTGAGCGGGGGGTCGCCCGGCAACCGGAGGTTCGGGTGACCAGGATGGACCTGCTGCGACGTGGAACCTTCTTCGCCTGTCTCCTGCTGCTGTTGCTGGCGGGCCAGGTCCTGGCCGCCGCGCCCGGCGAAGGAACGGGCAAGGCGGCGTCGATCGCCTGGAAGG
>JAMOQA010000344.1 GCA_027064265.1 Acidobacteriota bacterium | reverse complement strand
CTGCTGACCGCTTCCTCCGGGTCGTCCCCCCGGTCGTCGTCCGCCGTGACCGCCCCGTCGCCGTTCGAGTCCAGCGTGTAGCGGATGGTCTCCGCCCCCGTGTAGAAGGTGACCGGCGCGTACCCGCTGGGAAGGGAATCGTTGGCGAGGCCGTCCCGGATGGCGTCGATCTCCGGGTCGATGTCCGCGTTGACGACCAGCTCCCAGGGGGCCGCGTAGACGATCGCCGCCTGGCCCTCGATGTCGTCGTCCGTGTTCTCGGTGCCGTCGGGGCCCGGGTCGGCCACCGTGCGCGTGTCGACCTGGTAGCCGGTCATCAGCAGGTCCTGCTCGAGGGTGGCCATCGTGTGACGGGCCTCCCGCGATGCCTCGAGCGCGGAGTCGTTCCGGTTGTAGATCTTCTGGTCGAGGGCGAGCATCGAGAGGGCCGCGAGGAAGAGCACCGAGGTGATCGCCAGCGCGACCATCATCTCGGAGAGCGAGAACCCCCGGCACCCCCGGGGTGGAGCGGCGGGGGAGGGAAGTTCGGGAGACGGCGGGCGGCGGAGCATGGCGCGTCCTCCTCAGAATTCCGGGATGTAGAAGGCCTTCTCCGTGGAGAGGGTCACGTGGTGCACCTGCCCGTGGCTGTCCTTCCACTTGACCCGGACCAGCACGTACTTGACGTAGTTGGTCGCCGGGTTCGCCGCCGAGGGGCTCTCGGTCTCGACGATCACGTTGTCCCGGGAGTCGGCCCGGGGGCCGTCCAGGGTGACCCGGACGATGGCGTCGGTGTAGTCGGCGGAGTCGACGATGTAGACCTCGCGCCGGAACTTCGCGTACTGGGCGTGGTTGACCTCCCAGTCGTGGCGCCCCTGGGCCGTGGAGAGATCGTAGTCAGCCCGGGTCACCTTGATGCCCGATTGCTTGATGTCCGGGATGGCGGCGCAGGAGCGGTAGTTGAACCGCGTCCCGTTCAGCAGGTCGACCTCACCGTAGTCCTCGTCGAACCAGTTCGCGGGGATGACCTCGTCGATGTCGGTGCAGGCATCGTTCGGGTCGAGCCAGCCGTCCCGGTTGCCGTCCCGGTAGCGGGCGTTCTTGATCTGCTCGAGCCGGTGCACCGCGAGGAAGCGGGCGGTGGCGGTGTCCCGGGCGAGCTCGGACGTCCGGATCGTGCTGATCAGCAGGGTGTTCAGGCCGAGGAGGGCGATCCCGAAGATCCCGATCGCGACGACCGCCTCGGCGAGGGACATCCCGGCCTGGGAACGGAGGATGCGTGCGCGCTGCCTCGTCACTGTTCCAGCCTCCAGGGGCCCGGCGAGGACGAACCGGCGTCGTAGCGCCAGCGCCGGATCCGCGCGGTGGCGGCGGAGACGGTGATCGCCCGCATCCGGTCCGGCTCCCCGCGCTGCAGGTCCTCGACGGGCACCAGGTAGATCTCCCCCGTGGTCGCCGTGCCCCGCGGCGTGAACGTGATGCGCGGCGGGTTCCCCGGGAAGGTGACCGCCGACGCCGGGGGAGTCCCGTCGATTCCGTCTACCCCGGCGGGGATGCCGAAGGCGATCCGCGTGCCGCCCGAGTCCAGCTCGTAGGTGGTGACCGTCTCTCCGATCGAGGTGTTCACCGTGCCGTCGGAGTTCCGGTCGTCGTGGATCGAGTAGCTGTTCGTCGCGAGGTCGAAGGTGACGACGAAGTCGTTCTGCTGGAAGACCGCCCGCGTGGCGGCGAGCTGGAGGCGCTGGGCGAGCTCGCCGGCGACCGCGCCGCTGCGCCAGCCGCCGGTGTGGACCGTGTAGAAACCGATCCCGGCGACGATCCCGAGGACGGCGAGGGCCGCGAGCAGCTCCGGCAGGGAGAACCCCTCGTCCCCGCGGTTCCGGGTCGCCGGTCGGCGCGCCTTCGAAGAGCCGTTCCTCGCCATCGCGTGTCCCACCTTTCCCGGCCCCGGGCGTCCGCGGGCCGGCACGATCCCCCGGGCGAATATAGGTTCCGGCGCCGGCGGGGACAGTTCCCGCCCCCGGGGATTCATCTCGTTGATTCGCAAGGTTCGTGCCGGGGGGGCGGCGAACGGGGGCGGCACGATCCGGGGGAGCGGGAACCGGTTGCGGGGCGCGCCGCACGGACCCGGATCACGGCCTCGTGTCCGGGTGTCGG
>JAMOQA010000343.1 GCA_027064265.1 Acidobacteriota bacterium | reverse complement strand
GATCTCCTCGGGTTCTCGGTCCGGGAGGAAACGGTCCCGGGGCGTCAGATCCAGAAGTAGAGGCTGAGGGTCACGCCGGAACCGGTGCCGGTCCAGGTGCCGCGGCCGAGTCCGGAGATCCAGTCCTTCGTCTCGGTCTCCACCTCGCCGTAGTCGAGCTGGAGCTTGAAATTGTCCGACCCGAAGTAGTGGTTGATCCCGATCCGCCACTCGGTGACCTGCTCGTCGCTCAGCGTCGAACCGTCCCAGGTGACGGTGTCGTAGGCCTTGTCGGTCTCCCACTGGCCGTAGCGCCCGACGACCTGCCAGGACGGGGCGACGAAGACGCCGAGGTCCAGGTTCCAGTAGGTGAACTCGTAGTCCGTCCAGCTGCCCCGGGAGTTCACCGCCTGGTCCTCCATCGTCCAGCTCTGCCAGGTGGCGTTGAGGTCGAGCCGTCCGGCCCGGACCGCGCCGAAGACCTCCCAGGCCTTGACGTCGTCGGTGTAGTACCGGCAGTGCTTCGAGATGCCCGGGGAGCAGGGCGTGCCCGAGTCATCCTCGGCCAGCCCGCCGACCGGGTTCTGGAGGAGGGCCATGCCGAAGATCCAGTTGACGTGGTCGGGCCGCTCGTACGTCGCCGCCCGGGGAGCGAAGCCGCCCTCGTTCTGCACGGCGATCCGGAACGTGACGAGGAAGTCGTCGTTGTCGTTCCCCGAGGTGTTGGCCCCGTTGCCGTTCTGGATGGCGAGGCCCCAGCTCACCCGGTTCCCCTCGCTGTGCCCGGAGTACATGATCCCGACGTCACGGGCCGGGGCGTACACCCGGGTGCCCCAGGGCCGCGTGGTGAACGCCTGGTACTTCGAGTCGACCAGCTCGAACCAGTCGAAGAGCGCCTTGAACTGGCCGAAGGTCCAGTTGTTCCTGTCCGAGAACTCCATCCGGATGAAGGCGTCCTTGAGGTCGCTCTCACCCTCGCCGAAGTCCATCGTCACCCGGTACTTCAGCCACGGGTAGAACGCCTGGCCGAAGAACCCGATCCGGGCGCGGCGAACGGAGAAGTCGGTCTTCGGGTCGATGTCGGTCTCGCGCATCCCGAGGCTGTCCCAGATGTCCCCCGAGAGATCGTCGGTCCAGGTGCCGACCGTCTGGACCCGGAACTCGGTGTTCAGCGTGAAGTCGCCGTCGGCGATGTAGAAGCCGTTGTCCCCCTTGCCCGCGTCCCCGGCGAGGGCCGCGACGGGAAGGAGGACGAGCAGGGTCACGAGAAGGAAGCGTGCCATCGTCCGCATCGACCGGTCTCCTGTTCGCGCCGCGGCCACTTCCGGCCCGGCGGCGGTGCGTGAATCCGTGGCGGTTCGTGGCCCCCATGCACACGAACCCCTTTCCCGGCGACCGCCGGGAAGCGGCCCAAGATAGCGAAGGGGAGCGGGGGCTGGCAAGCGCGCCCCGGGGTCAGGCGAGGAGGTCGAGGTGGCACCCCGCGCCACCGGCGCCGGCCAGGTGCAGGGGGAGGGCGCCGCCATCCGGGGCGTAGCCGAGGAGGGAGGGATCGGGCGCGGCCTCCCGGGGACCCCGGCGGGGCCCGCCTCCCCGGTGCCGGACGAGGGCCGTCGTTGCCGAACCCGGGGGCGCGCTCCCGGCGCCGGACGGCGCGGCGGGCCGGGTGCCCGGGGCGGGCCCCCCGGCCCCTTCCCCGTCGCGGGCACCGGCCGCGGAGAAGCGGGCCCGGAACCCGAGACGCACGCGCGCCGGGGCCCGCCGCTCCGGCGCGGTGGGCACCCGCTCGTAGACCGCCTCGATCGTGACCGGGCTCATGGTTCCCCGGGAGAACGTAGGCGTCCGGGGACGCCCGGTCCAGTCCGGCCCGTTGCGCTCAGTTTCCGCCCCGGTCGCCCTTCCGCCGGGCCGCCAGGCTGATCTCGAGCCGCAGGTCCCGCAGGTTCTCGTCCCACGGGGCGAGGTCCACCGCCTTGCCGACGGCGGCCAGCGCCTCCCGGTCGCGCCCGAGGGCGTGGAGGGCCCGGGCCACGAGGGACCAGGGGCGGGGATCCTCGGGCGCCAGCTCGGCCGCCTTGCGGGCCAGCGGAAGGGCGGCGCCGGGATCCTTCCCGGGCCCGAGGAGCCACTCGGCACGGTCGCAGACCGCTTCCGGGTCCCCGGGGGCCTCGCGCACGCGCCGGGCGAGCAGCTCCCCCCACGGGGCGGGATCGTCCAGCTTCTCCCCGGTCTCCCGCAGGCGCTGCCAGAGTTCGCCCCGGGCGTTCCCCCGGGGACAGGCTTCCCAGGCGGCGGCGAGCACCCGGAACCCCTCCGCGGCGTCGAGCAGGGGAGCGAGGGCGAGGGCGGCGTCGTCCCGGGCGTCGCGGCGGCAGTCCCGGTCCAGCTCGATCGCCCGCCGGAGGACCTCCAGGGCCTCCTCCCGGCGTCCCGCGCGGGCGAGGCGGCCGCCGACCCGGGCGAGGGCCCGGGGATCGTTCCCGGCCGCCCGGGTCTCGTCCTCGGGGAACGCGGCCGCCCGTGCCCGGTCGATCGCCTCGAGGACGTGGGCGGCATCCTGGAAGCCGAGGAGGTGCTCGAGCTTCTTCCCCTCCCGCGGCTCGAGGATCAGCACCGCGGGGAGGGCGAGGACCCCGTACCGCTGCTGCCAGGACTTGCCGACCCCGCGGTGCGCGTCGACCTCGGCCTTCATCGGGATCGTTTCTTCCTGGACGATCCGGGCAACCTCCGGCAGGGCCCAGGTCTTCCGGTCCATCACCCGGCAGTAGCGGCACCAGCGCGCCCAGCAGTCGACGAGGACCAGCTTGTGCTCGGCCCGGGCCCGGGCGAGGGCTTCCTCCAGGGTGCCCTGGAACCACTTCACCCCGGCCGTCTCCCCGGGGCCGGGTCCGGCGGGCTCGGCGGCGAATGCCACCGGCGCCACGAGAACGAGGACCAGGGAGAGAACGAGGACGCGGGTCATCGGGACCTCCTCTGCGTTCAGGCGGCGGCCGGTGCGCCCCGCATCCGCTCGCCGTCCGGGAGGAGCGAGAGGAGCCGGACCGGCAGGAGCCTCCCGGGCGGAACTCCCGGCACCAGGACCTCGATGTAGTTGCCCGTCAGGGCGCGGGTCGAGCCGTCCTCGGCATGGGCGTGGAGGGAGAGGACCTCCAGGGTCCGGCCGATCATGCGCTCCCGGAACCGGCGCCGCATCGCCGCGGCCAGCGCCCGGAGGCGGGTGGTCCGCTCCCGGATCACGTCGGGCCGCACGCGTTCGGTGAACCCGGCCGCCCGGGTGCCCGGGCGCGGGCTGAACGAGAAGACGTGGAGATACGCGAGGGGCAGCCCCTCCAGGAACCGCAGGGTCTCCTCGTGATCCCCGTCGGTCTCCCCGGGGAACCCGGTGATCACGTCGGCGCCGAGGCAGACGTCCGGCACGGTGGCCGCTGCCCGCTCGATCACCTCGCGGTAGAGGGCGGTCCGATAGTTGCGTCCCATCCGGGCGAGGACCCGGTCGGAGCCGCTCTGGAGCGGGACCTGCAGGTGGGGCGCCAGCCGGTCGGGCGCGGCCGCCATCAGCTCGAGTACCCGCGGCGTCACCGTGCGCGGTTCGAGGGAGTTCAGGCGGACCCGCAGGGGAAGGTCCCGGGAGACGATCGCCTCGAGCAGGTCGGCGAGTTCCAGCGGCGGATCCAGGTCACGGCCCCAGTCCCCGGTGTTGATGCCGGTCAGCCCGACCTCCCGCACGCCCCGCGCCGCCAGCTCCTCGAGGCGGCGCAGAACCTGCGGGATCGGCACCGACCTGGAGGGCCCCCGCACCAGGCGCACGGCGCAGTAGGTGCAGGCGAGATCGCAGCCTTCCTGGACCTTGAGCCAGGCCCGGGTGCGGTCGGCGAAGGCGGGAAGCGCGTCCCACGGTACCCGGGGCGGGTGGCCGAGGAGCGCCTCCGCCAGCCGCGACTCCCGGTCCCGGTGGCCGACGATCGCGTCGAAGACGCCGAGGCGCGCCAGGGCTTCCGCGTCCCGTTCCGCGTAGCAGCCGAGGGCGACGATCCGGGCGGCGGGGTTCTCCCGGCGGAACTTCCGGGCGAGGCGGCGGGCCTCGGCGTCCGCCCGGGAGGTGACGGTGCAGGTGTTGAGGATCACCAGGTCGGCTTCCGCCGGGTTCGCCACCGGCTCCCAGCCATGGGCGCGCAGGAGCCCCTCGGCGACGGCGGTGTCGGCCTGGTTCAGCTTGCACCCAAGGGTGTGGGCATGGTAGCGGGGCATCGCTCCTGGCTCCCCGGCGGAGGATACCGCCGGGGACGGAACCGCGCCCGCCGGGCGGGGGCGCGGTTCAGTGCTGTCCGCCCGTCTCCTGCCGCAGCCGTTCGGAAGCCTCCTCGACGGCGCGGGCCATCTCCTCCCGGTGCTGGGTCAGCTTCCAGGCGAGGTCCTCGTCGGTGAGCGCGAGGATCTCGCAGGCGAGGAGCGCCGCGTTGACCGCCCCGGAACGTCCGATCGCCAGGGTGCCGACCGGGATTCCGCGCGGCATCTGGACGGTGCTGAGGAGCGCGTCGAGACCGCCCGCCAGCTTCCCTTCCATCGGGACGCCCAGTACGGGCCGGGTCGTCTGCGCCGCGACCGCCCCCGCGAGGTGGGCCGCCATCCCGGCGCCGACGATGAACACCTGGACGCCGTCCTTCTCCGCCTCGCGCACGACCTGGACGGTGCGCTCCGGCGTGCGGTGGGCCGACGTGACGTCGACCCGGTACGGCACCCCGAACTGCTCGAGGACCTTCACCGCCTCCTTCATCGCGTCGAGGTCGGAGATCGATCCCATCAGGACGGCAACCTTCGGCTTCTCGCTGGCACTCATCCGTTGTCCCCCCGCGCCGGCTCGATCGCGTCGGCCGCGATGTCCCGGCGGTAGTGCATCCCCGGGAAGTGGATCCCGGCGACGGTCTCGTACGCCTTCTGCCGCGCCTCGGCGATCGTCTTGCCGAGCGCCGTGACACCGAGCACCCGTCCGCCGGCGGTGCGGAGGTCACCCCCCGGGCCACTGCGGGTGCCCGCGTGGAAGAAGATCAGGTCGTTCCGGCCGACGAACTTCTCGAGCCCGGTGATCTTCTTCCCCTTCTGGTAGTTCCCCGGGTAACCCTGGGAGGCGAGGATCACGCACACCGCCCGCTCCCGGCGCCACTCCACGCGGACGCCCGAGAGGTCGCCGAGGGCCGCGGCGCGGAGGATCGGGACCAGGTCCGAGGCCATCCTCGGGAGGATGACCTGGGTCTCCGGGTCGCCGAAGCGAACGTTGTACTCCAGCACCTTCGGGCCCTCCTCGGTCAGCATCAGCCCGACGTAGAGGACCCCCCGGTACTCGTGCCCCTCTTCCGCGATCCCGTGGATCGTCGGTGCGACGATCCTCTCGAGGACGAACTTGACCGTTGCGGCGTCGAGATGGAGGGCCGGCGAATAGGTGCCCATCCCGCCGGTGTTCGGGCCGCGATCCCCGTCGAAGACCCGCTTGTAGTCCTGGGACGTCACCAGGGGGATCACCCGCTTGCCGTCGGTGATCGCGAAGAAGGACGCCTCCCGCCCGCGCAGGAGCTCCTCGATGACGACGGTACGCCCGGCCCCGGAGAAGACCTTCTGCACCATCAGCCGGTGGATCGCGTCCCGGGCCTCCTGTTCGTCCTGGACGATGAAGACCCCCTTGCCGGCCGCCAGTCCGTCCGCCTTGATCACGAGGGGATACTCGGCACGGGCGAGGTACTTCCCGGCGGCGGCGTGGTCGTCGAAGATCTCGTAGCGGGCCGTGGGGATCCCGTGCCGGGTCATGAACTCCTTGGCGAACGCCTTGCTGCCTTCGAGCCGGGCAGCCCCGGCGGTCGGACCGAAGACGGCCCGGCCCCTGGCGATGATCCGGTCGGCGAGGCCCTGCACCAGCGGCAGCTCGGGACCGACGATCGTCAGGTCGATTCCCTGCCGGGCGACGAAGTCGGCGACGGCGTCCGGGTCCGACGAGGCGAGGGGCGGGCAGTCGGCGATCTCGGCGATCCCCGCGTTGCCCGGGCTGCAGAACAGCTCCTCGACCGTGGGGCTCTGGCGGATCTTCCACGCGAGGGCATGCTCCCGCCCGCCGCCCCCGATGATCAGGATCTTCATCCGCGACACTCCTCGTGGGGTCCCGGAGGGGCTTCGCCGGGACGTGAACGACGGGGGATTCTCCCCCGGGACCCCGGGAGTGTCAACGGAGCGCGGGCGGATGGCGGGCGCAAGTGCGTGGAAAGAAAAGAGATGGTCTTGGGCGGGTGGAGAGATCATGGAATCGTTCGCTGCCGCTGGAAACGGATTGTAAGCGTTCGAGTTGACCTGATCTGTCACCCCGCTCCGGAATGGTGCATCATAGGGAGTCCCGGGGCCGGGTGGTTCGGTCCCTGATGGACCTTCGCGGGAGGCCGGGCGCGCCGCGGGTGCGACCGTCGGCCGGGTCCCGCGGGACGAGAGAAGGAGGAAACGAGATGCGAAAGGTCCTGCTGATCCTGGCGGTGATGGCGCTGGCCGTTCCGGCGACGCTGGCGGCCGGCCCCGACAACGCGAACGAGTTCGGCATCTACGGGGGGTACTTCTGGGGCGACACCCTGATGGACAAGGCCAACAGCCCCGAGCTCGACGACGACCTCAGCTTCGGCATCTACTACAACCACATGTTCACCGAGAACTGGGGCTTCCAGGCCCGTCTCGGGTACTCCCCGAACACCGTGACGAATCTCCACGGTGGCGACGTCGACATGGACGTCACCTACCTGGACCTCTCGGCCACCTACCAGTGGAACTGGGACAACGTGTCCCTGTACGTTCCCTTCGGCCTCGGCTACGCCCAGGGAAGCCTGGACCGTGACCTGGTCTACCTGGCGACCGGGAAGAAGGTGGGCGACGACAGCGGCCTCACGTACCACCTGGGCATCGGCCTGCTGTGGCCGGTTGGCGACAAGATGACCGTCCGGTTCGACACCCGCTACCGGTACATCGACAAGCTGGTCGACACGTACGACGACTCCCTGGACACGGTGGAGGCGACGATCGGCCTCGGCTGGACCTGGTAGGTCTCGCCGCGGGTCGCGCGAAAAGCGGGCGCCTCCGGGCGCCCGCTTTTCGTCGCCGGGTTCCTCGCCCGGACCAGGCGTGGGGCTAGATGGCGGCGTCACGGAGGAACGCGGCGGCATCCTCCGGCGGCGCCGGGTTGATGTAGAAGCCGGTGCCCCACTCGAACCCGGCGAGCGGTGTCAGGCGCGGCAGGATCTCGATGTGCCAGTGAAAGTCCCAGGGAAGGGTCGCCCAGTACCCGGCCCGGGGGACGCCCGCGTTCGTGTTCGGCGCATTGATCAGCATCCAGTTGAACGGCGGGTCGCCGAGGACCGTGTCGAGCCGCCGGAACACCTCGAGCAGGTGGGCGGCCAGGTGTTCCACGTCCCGGTCCGGCAGGTCGACGAACTGGTGCGAGTGCTGCCGGGGATAGACGTGGATCTCGTAGGGGAAGCGGGAAGCGAAGGGGCAGAACGAGACGAACCGGTCGTCGAGGTGGACGATCCGGCTCCCGTCGTCGAGCTCCTGGGCGATCATGTCGCAGAAGATGCACCGCTCCTTGACGTGGAAGTGGGCGCGGGCCGAGTCGAGCTGGGTGGAGACGCGGAACGGGGTCACCGGCGTGGCGACGATCTGTTCGTGGGGGTGGTGGATCGACGCGCCCGCGGCGGTGCCGTAGTTCCGGTAGAGCAGGATATAGCGGAAACGGGCGTCGCGGACCAGGTCGCGGATGCGGGCCCGGGAGGCGGCGAGGGCTGCGGAGAACTGCAGGAGCGGCATCGCCGCGGGACGCTGGCCGTGGACCGGGCTCTCGATGACCAGCTCGTGGGCCCCGATCCCGCGCATCCGGTCGTACATGCCGACACCCTGCCGGTCGAGGTTCCCCTCGATCGCCAGCACGGGCCGCTTGTTCGGAATCACGCGCACGGTCCACCCGGGACCGTTCGGCTCGCCCCCTTCGCGGACGGCGTACAGCTCCGGTGGAGTCCGGCTCTCCTGCCCCGGGCAGAAGGGACAGGGAACCTCGTCGTCCCCGGGGATCGGCGGGTCGAACTCGAACTCCTCCGGGCGTCGGGCACGCTCGAGGGCGACGATCACCCACCGGCGATTGATCGGGTCGTGGCGCAGTTCGCTCATCGCGGTTCCTCCCGGTCAGGCGACCGAGTCGTCGAAGTCGTCCGCTTCCCCGGGCACCCGGACCGGGATGTCCGCCGGTGCCAGGGCGTCCCGGGCGAGGCCGGCCGCCCCGGCGAGACGCACCAGCTGCTCGCGGGGGATCTCCTCGGGCCCGGCCACCAGCCAGCGGCGGACCCGGCCGAGCACCCGGTCACCGACCAGCCGGCAGGCGAGGGCGAGAACGCCGGCGAAGGCATCGGCGTCCAGGGGTTTCCTGCCCGCGAGGAACCACCGGGCGAGGAAGGCGAGTTCCCGGTCGAGGAGCGGCCGCAGGTCCTCCAGGTCCCGGGGGCCGAGGCCGGCCGCCTCCGCCGCTTCCAGGGCATCCCGGAGCCGCACGAGGCGGGTATCGGCGCTGGTCGGTGGACGGTCGAGCAGCTCCCGCACGAGGGCCCGAGCGCCCCCCCGCAGGGCTTCCGGGAACGGCGAGGGAAGCGGGGCGCCGAGGGCCCGGGCTTCCCGGCCGAGCCAGGCGACCGCGAGCACCTGTTCCCGGTTCGGCGCCGGCAGGCGACTCGCCGCGCGGAGGGCGGCGAGGCCCAGGAGTCGTTCCCGGAGGATGGGACACGGACAGGCGAGTTCCCGTCCGTCGATCTCCAGGCGGGGCGGACGGTCCACGCCCGACCAGGTGGCCACGTAGGCCAGCTCCCTGGATTCCCCCGTGCGCAGGTGGGCGACCAGGGCGCGGCCCCGCACCCGGACGAGCCCTTCTTCCCGGTCGACCGCGACCGGCTCCATGTCGTCGGTGGCGAATGCGCCGTGACGGGCCGAGGAAGGAGACAGGTCTCCCTCCGCCTCGATCGCCTCGTCGAGACGGCGGGTGGCGTGGAGGCCCACCGCCTCGTCCGGCGTCCGGCGAGCCGGCAGGACCTGGCGCCGCCAGACCTCGGCGCCGTCCGCGTAGCCCGGATCGTTGACCGGCGCCTGCTCGAGGATGCGGACGATGTCCGGTGCCGCGTCGAGCCCGAACACGTCCCGGGCGAGCTCCACCGCCCGGGCGGCGTGCCGGAGCACCTGGACCGCCTCGATCCCGGCGATGTCGTCGAAGAACCACCCGCAGGACGTGGCGGAGAACAGCACCTGCCGGACCAGCTCCAGCATCGCCCGGGCCCGCCGCCGTTCTTCCGGGGGGAGGTTCTCCCGGGCGTGGCGGTCGAGGAAGGCCTCGACCCTCGCGGGGGAGGGAGGACGGACCAGCTCGTCGCCCCAGGCCTCGAGGGCGTTCCAGGGGTCGGGGAACAGCTCGTTCCCCTTCCGGTCGACCAGGGCGAACACCCGGTCCCGCAGGTGGGCGACGGCATGGCGCAGGGGTTCCCGCCAGTCCCAGGTCCAGCCTTCCGGGTGGGAGAACGCCCCGCACCCGCAGGCGCGTTCCCAGCGGCCGACGCCGTGGGGACAGGACCAGGAGGACGGGAGGACCAGCTCCGCCTCGTGGGTCGGGGGCAGGTTCTCGAGGACCTCGCCGAGGTCGGTCACCCGGGCGATCCCGGAAAGGCGCGCCCGGACCAGCGCCTCCGCCAGGTGCTCCTCGGCGCCCGCCTGGTGGTGACCGAAGGTCTCCCCGTCCGCGGCCAGCAGGACGACGCCATCCTCGCCGGGCATTCCCGAGAGGGCGTCGTGGAACGCCCCGAGAAGCCGTTCGCCCGAGGAGAGCGCCCCCCCGAAGGCGACGCCCCGGGAGAGGGGACCGTCGAAGACGAACACCGTGAAGTCGCGCCCGGAGGGAAGGCGCACCAGGTACGGCCGGTGGGGTGGGACGCGCCCCCCCGAGACGTCCTGCCACTCCCCGCCGGAAAGGGGCCGGATCCTCCGGACCTGCTCCGGGGCCAGGATCGTGAACCGGAGCCCCAGGTCGGCGCAGGTCTCCAGGGTGTCCAGGTCGACGGCGCATTCCGGCAGCCAGGTCCCGGCCGGCTCGCGGCCGAACCGGCGCCGGAAGTCGGCCCGCCCCCAGGCCAGCTGGAGCCGGCGTTCCCGGGGCTCGCAGAGGGGCAGGATCGGGTGCCCGAACGCCTGCATCAGGGCCGCCCCGGTTCCGCTCCTCCGCCGGGAGGCGGCGTCGCCGGCCAGGGCGTCGGCGAGGACGTCCGGGCGTCGGCGCTCGAGCCAGGCCGCCAGGGTCGGCCCGAGGTTGAACGAGATGCGCGAGAACAGGTTGACCAGCGTGACGATCCGCCCCCGCGGGCCGCGGACCCCGGCCGCCCCGAGGCGCTCGTAGCACTCGTCGGAGACCCGTTCGTTCCAGTCGTGGAAGGGGGTGGCGCTCGGCTGGCGCTCGATCACTTCGCTCCACGGGTTTTCCCGCGGGGGCTGGTAGAGGTGGGCATGGACCACCAGGTAGCGCACGGCAGGCCCTCCGGGCGGCGGCGGCCGCCCCTCGAGGAGATCATAGGGCGCGAATCGTTCCGGGGGCAGGGAAACGAGGACGAAAGGAACGGGGTGGGTCAGGCGGAGCGGCGCTCTTCTTCCCGTCTCCTCCGCTCTTCCTCTTCCCGCGCGATCCTCTCGGCCGTGAGCCGCGCGTGCCGCCGGGCGACGAACCGCCTCCGCCGCCAGGCGTACAGGCCGACCAGCAGGGCCAGGAGCAGCAGGAAGCCCGGGACCGCCACCAGGCTGACGTCGATGAACAGCCGGTCCAGCTGCGCGACCGACAGCGAGGAATGGTAGGCGACCAGGACCAGGCTCGGTACCAGGATCGAGACCGAGAGCACGTCGTAGAGGAGGAAGCGGCGGAACGGCATCCGGAGGGCGCCGGCCGTGAAGAGGAACGGCATCTTGAGGCCGGGGAGCAGCCGGGCGA
Source organism: Acidobacteriota bacterium (assembly GCA_027064265.1). Lineage (GTDB taxonomy): Bacteria > Acidobacteriota > Polarisedimenticolia > J045 > J045 > JAMOQA01. The sequence goes on along the minus strand of JAMOQA010000343.1, from coordinate 305 downwards.
TCAGCAGCGTCCAGGGGCCGCGCCTCACGTACAGGTGCCGGGCGCGCAGCAGGTACCGTCCGCGCATGATGCGCCGCAGGTACGGGTGCTCGTCCAGGTGAGAACCGATGCGGCGCCCGAGGCCGTAGACCAGCAGGTCGCCGGTCACGCAGGCGAAGAGCCCGACGGCGATCGCCTCGGGCACCTCGATGATGCCGAGGGCGGCGAGGATCCCGGCCGAGAGGAGCGGGATCTCCTCGGGGATCGGGACGCCGACCGAGGCCGCCCAGATGCCGAGCAGCAGGGCGAGGTAGCCGTGAGCGGCG
>JAMOQA010000342.1 GCA_027064265.1 Acidobacteriota bacterium | reverse complement strand
CCGAGATCCAGTCGAGCGAGGACAAGATCATCACCATCGAGGACCCGGTCGAGTACCAGCTCCAGGGGATCGTGCAGATCCCGGTCAACGAGAAGAAGGGCCTGACGTTCGCCCGGGGGCTGCGCTCGATCCTGCGACACGACCCCGACAAGATCATGGTCGGCGAGATCCGTGACGAGGAGACCGCCTCGATCGCGATCCAGTCCGCGCTCACCGGCCACCTGGTGTTCACGACGGTCCACGCGAACAACGTCGTCGACGTACTGGGGCGGTTCCTCAACATGAAGGTCGAGGCCTACAACTTCGTCTCCGCCCTCAACTGCATCCTCGCCCAGCGCCTGGTGCGCCTGATCTGCGAGAACTGCAAGGTGCGCGTGCAGCCGACGGACCAGCAGCTGATCGACTCGGGGCTCGACCCCGCGGAGTACCGGGATCGGCCGTTCTACGAGGGCCGGGGCTGCATCGAGTGCCACGGGACCGGCTACCGGGGCCGGGAGGCCATCTCGGAGCTCCTCGACCTCTCGGACAGGATTCGTGAGATGATCCTCGATCAGCGTCCGGCCGCCGAGATCCGGAACCAGGCGATCGAGGAAGGCATGGTCCCGCTGCGGCAGTCGGCACTGCTCAAGGTGTTCCAGGGCAAGACGACGCTGCGCGAGATCAACAAGGTAACCTTCGTCGACTGAGGCCGAGGGAGCGCGAGGAAGCGGGATGGATGCGAACGACCTGTTGACGGCCCTCGCCGAGCGGGCGACCCGGTTGCTGGGACAGGGGTCCTGGCTGCGGCCCCCGTATCCCCCGCTGGCGGTCGAGCTGCGGGAGGACGGGGTGACGGTGGCGCGGCTCGTGCGACGCGGCTCCCGGTGGTCCCTCGCCGGGCACGCGCGGCAGCCGCTGCCGGAGGGGGCGTTCTCGGCGGCCCTCGTGCGCCCGCGGGTGGCGGACGGCGAGGCGATCGTCTCGGCGCTGGCGACCGCCCTGCGCGTCGCCGGGGCCGAGCGGGCGAGCCGGATCTCCCTCGCGCTGCCCGACACGGTGGCGCGCGTCTTCCTCGTGTCACTCGCCGACCTGCCGGCCTCGCGGCGCCAGGCCCTCGAGGTCCTGCGTTGGCAGCTGAAGAAGAGCGTCCCGTTCGACCCGGGCGAGGCGCGTCTCGGCTGGCAGGTGCTGGGCCGGGGAGAGGACGGGAAGGTCCAGGTACTGGTGGTCCTCGCTCCCGAGCAGGGAATCGGACCGATCGAGGAGCTCCTGGTCGGGGCGGGCTACCGGGTCGGGCTCATCGACCTGTCGTCGTTCGGACTCTACAACGCGCTGCGGGTCGCCGGCGTGGAGGCCGATGCCGGCGACGAGCGGGGCGACGTGGGGATCCTCAGCGCGACGCCCCGTTACTTCAGCATGATGATCCTGCGGGGCGGCCGGCTGATCTTCTACCGCGCGAAGAACTACCACCTCCACGGTGGCTTCCAGGGGGAGGAAAGCCTCCGGGTCGTCGGACGGGAGGTGCGATCCACCCTCAGCTACTACGAGGAACACCTGCTGGGCGAGGGGTTCGCCCGGATGCACGTGCGGGTCGTCGGCATCCCCCCGGAGGGGTTCTTCTCGCTGCTGGGGGACGCGGACTGCGGCGAGATCCGCGAGATCGACCCGGGCCGCGTCGTCGACGGGCTCGGTGACCTGCCGCGGGAGGAGGCCCTCGAGCTCCTGCCGACCGTCGGGCTCGCCCTGAGGAGGGTGCCGTGAAGCCGCTCGATCTCAACCTGGCGTCCCGGCCGTTCACCAACGACACCCCCCTGGTCGTGGGGCTGGTCGTGCTGGCGATCCTCGCCCTGGGGCTCACCGCCTACGACGTCCACGCATGGATGACGGCCGACACCCGCAAGGCGGTCCTGGAATCGCAGATCGGGGACCACCGGGTCCGCATGCGCGAGATGAAGGAAGAGGCGACGCGCCTCCAGCGGGAGCTGGACGGGATCGATCTCGAGGTGCTCTCGGCCCAGGCGGACTTCGTCGCCGACGTGCTGCGCCAGAGGAACTTCTCCTGGACGCGCCTCTTCAACGATCTCGAGGACGTGCTGCCCTGGAACGTCCGGCTCGTCTCGATCCGGCCGAGTTTCGAGGCGGGACAGATCCTGGTGGCCCT
>JAMOQA010000341.1 GCA_027064265.1 Acidobacteriota bacterium | reverse complement strand
GACACGCGGATCGCGCGGCTGATGGTCCAGGGGGTCGACGTCTGGCTCAACAACCCGCGCCGGCCCCTCGAGGCCAGCGGCACGTCCGGCCAGAAGGCGGCCGCGAACGGCGCGCTCAATCTCTCGGTGCCGGACGGCTGGTGGATCGAGGGGTACGACCCCGAGGTGGGCTGGTCGATCGGCGGCGTCGAGGCGCTACCGGACGAACGGGAACAGGACGAACGGGACGCGGCCGCGCTCTACGACCTCCTCGAGAACGAGGTCATTCCGCTCTTCTGGGACCGGGACGAGGACCACCTGCCCCGCGGCTGGATCGCCCGGATGCGCGCCTGCATCGGGGAACTCGTCCCCCGGTTCAGTGCCGCGCGGATGGTGGGGGAGTACGTCGACCGTGCGTACGCTCCCCTTGCCGGCGCCGGCACTCCCGGCGAGGGTGCCCCGGGAACCCCGAGCTAGCGCCCGGTTCTCCGGCCGGTCTTCCGCGACGTCCCGCGGGTCGCCTTCTTCCCGGCGCGGCCATTGCCCTTCTTCTGCGCCGCCGCCCTTGCCCGGTCGACGATCTCCTGGAGATCCTCCCGGCCGCGGCGCCACTGCTGGTAGTGCCGGCTGCAGAGCCCGAGGGCGTAGTGGTCCGCGCCGCAGCCCTCGACGAGGCATCGCTCGTGGAGCGGCGGTCGCCCGGGCTTCTTCCCGGACGCGGTGCGTGAACGTCCCGCCGCGAGGCGCGAGACCTTGCGCTCGAGGGCATCGAGACGGCGTTCCATGGACCGCACGAGTCGAACCAGCCCGTCCACGCCGTCCAGCTTCCGCAGGCGGACGTCCACCAGCTCGTCGACCAGCTCGCGGAACGCGATATCGGCCCGCCTCGCCGTCTTCGCACGCTTCGCCATGAAGAGGTCCTTTCCCCGGCGATTCGTCAGGATGGGCGCCGGCTGCACCCGCAGGAAGAAGATGCGGGCAGGTGCGGAAAATATATCTATTTCCCGCCCCCCGCAAGAGCCTGTCCCGCCGGGGTCCCCGGCGGGGGAGGTTCCTACCAGTCGGAGTAACGCGAACCGTCGAGGGCGTAGTCCTGCGATTTCGAGAAGACGTCGTACAGGTTGTCGCAGGAATCGTTCCGCTCGTCCGGGTCGTCCTCGTACCCCCGGCAGTCCCACGACGCCTCCCCGGTCATCGGGTCGACGGGAATCCGCCGCAGGAACTTGAGCACGACCGGTTCCTGGTCCGCCGCCGGTTTCACCTCGACGCCCTCGACCAGCATCTCGAGGTCCCTCGGGTACATCATCCACTCGAGGTCCCACGGCTCGATCTGTCCGTGGACCGCGTACTCGTGGTAGAGGTCGATCGCGTCCCGCATCATCCGGAGCTTCCGTTTCAGTTCGATCTCCTTCAGCCTGCGGTGATGGTGGTGGACCAGGGGCTGGGCGGCCAGGGCCAGGATCGACATCAGGGCGAGGACGACCAGCATCTCGATGAAGGTCAGTCCCCGCTCGCGCCCGTTCCGTTGCCTCGTCATCGGTGGTGTCCTCCGGTCCTTACCTACGGGACTCCCCCTCCTCGCGTCCACCCCGCCGGCCACGGAACAGCCCCCGCAGCTTCCCCCCGACCCGCCCGAGGAACGACCGGTGCCGGGGGCACGGTCCCGGAACCCGGTCCCGGGGAAACACCTCCCGGACCCGGGAAGGGCAGCCCGGCGTGGCCCGCCCGCCGGTTTCCGGATCGATCTCCACCACCGCGACGTCGGGAGGGGGATCCGGGAGCGGCGCCAGGAGGTCCGGGGGCCGCCCGCGGACGATCTCGCCGACCACCGGCAGCGCCGCCCCCGCCCCGGAGAGGGCGGCCGGCTTGCCGTCGTCCCGTCCGACCCAGGCGACGACCACCGCGTTCCCGGAGACCAGCGCGAACCAGGCGTCCCGGCCCCGCTGGCTCGTGCCGGTCTTGACCGCCGGCACCCGCCCCCCCGTCCAGGACAGGATCCGCCGGCCCGTCCCGCGGCGGGCGACGTCCCGCATCATGTCGAGGACCATCCAGCAGGCCGAAGCCGGCACGACCGGCTCGCCGGCAGGCACGGGTCGCAGGGCGGGGGCCGTCTCCCCCTCCCCGGCCGCGAGCCCCCGGACCAGGTGCGGCCGCACCCGGCGCCCCA
>JAMOQA010000340.1 GCA_027064265.1 Acidobacteriota bacterium | reverse complement strand
CCCCGTCCGGATCTCCGGACCGCCTCGTTTTCGCCCCCCAAGCGAACGGGGCGGCCGCGCACGGCCGCCCCCCTTGCTGCGCCAGGATGCCGGTCAGGAGACGACGCCGTGCTTCTTCCCGACCTTCGTGAAGGCCTCGATCGCCCGGTCGAGGTGCTCCTTCTCGTGGGCGGCGGAGACCTGGACGCGGATCCGGGCCTCCCCCTTCGGGACGACCGGGTAGAAGAAGCCGATGACGTAGATCCCTTCCTCGAGCAGGTCGTCGGCCATCTTCTGGGCGAGGACCGCGTCGTAGAGCATGATCGGCACGATCGGGTGCCAGCCCGGCTTGATGTCGAACCCGGCGGCGGTCATCTGCTCGCGGAAGTACTTCGTGTTGTTCTCCAGCTTGTCCCGCAGCTCGGTGGTCTCCGAGAGCCGGTCGAGCACCGCGATCGAGGCGCCGACGACGACCGGGGCGAGGGCGTTCGAGAAGAGGTAGGGCCGCGAGCGCTGCCGCATCAGGTCGACGACCTCCTGGTGGCTGGCGATGAAGCCACCCGAGGCGCCGCCGAGCGCCTTCCCCAGGGTGCTCGTCACGATGTCGACCCGGTCCTGCACCCCCCAGTACTCCGGCGTGCCGCGGCCGGTCTTGCCGACGAAACCGGTGGCGTGGGAGTCGTCGACCATCACGAGGGCGTCGTACTTCTCCGCCAGGTCGCAGATCTCCGGCAGCGGGGCGACGTCGCCGTCCATCGAGAAGACGCCGTCGGTGGCGATCATCCGGAAGCGGGCCCCCTGCGCCTCCTTCAGCTTCGCCTCCAGGTCGTTCATGTCGCCGTGCTGGAAGATGTACCGCTTCGCCTTGCACAGCCGGATCCCGTCGATGATCGACGCGTGGTTCAGCCGGTCCGTGATGATCGCGTCCTGTTCGCCGAGCAGCGGCTCGAAGACACCGCCGTTGGCGTCGAACGCGGCGGCGTAGAGGATCGAGTCGTCCAGCCCCAGGAACTTCGCGATCTTCTCCTCGAGCTCCCGGTGGATGTCGAGCGTCCCGCAGATGAACCGGACGGAGGACATCCCGTACCCGCGCTCGTCGAGAACCCGGTGGGCCGCCTCGATCAGCCAGGAAGCCCCGGAGAGCCCCAGGTAGTTGTTGGCGCAGAAGTTGATCACCTTGCGGCCATCGGCCAGGGTGATCTCCGCTCCCTGGGGGCTGGCGATGATCCGCTCGGTCTTCCACAGGCCGGACTCGCGGATCCCGTCGAGCTCCTGCCGCAGGAAATCGCGCAGCTTGCCGTACATGACGCCTCCTTTCAGCTCAGCGAACGTACAGGTCGACGCGGCGGAACAGGTGCACCGTCCCGGCGACCAGCAGGAAGATCCACAGCGCGAGGAAGACCCCCGCCCCGACGAACGCCCATGAGGGCACGGTGGCGACCACCAGGTCCCAGAGGGTGGCGTCCTGGGGAGCAGCCCCCTGCTTCTTCAGCGCGGCGAGACCGAAGCTCATCAGGCCGAGCAGGTGTTCCCGGGGCCAGACGGCGGCGACGAAGAGCACCAGCCCTCCCCAGCCGGTCAGCGGCCACAGGAGTCGCGCCATGCGGCGGCGGGCCAGGACCAGGCCGCCCGCGAGAAGCAGGAAGACCGCGACTGCCAGGTGGGTCCAGGTGAAGACCTTCCACAGCCGGACGATCTGCCGGAAGTCCGCCCCGGGGGGCCGCTTCCAGGGAACCAGGTAGTCGAAGAACGGCACCGAGCTCACCGGGATCGCGTCGGGCGCCACCCGGGCGAGGATCCACAGGCCGGCGACCAGGACGCCGGCGAAGACCGTGAGCAGGCCGAGCACGCGTCCCCAGCTCTCCGCCTCGAACCAGCCCTGCCGCGTTCCCGGGGCCATCAGCGGTCCTCCCGGCCCCGTCAGCGGAGCTTCTCGGTCCAGACCCGGTCCTCCAGGCGCTGGAGGATCTCGTCGGCGATCTCGTCCGGGGTCCGGCCCAGGGTCTCGACGACGACGTCCGCCTGCTCGTACTCCTGCCGGAACGTCTCGTACCGGTTGATGAACGTCTCGTGCCCCTCCGGGTCGGCCCGCAGGGAACCCTTCTCGATGGCCCCGGCGATGCACTCCTCGAGGGATGCGTCGACGAAGACGGTCACGCCCGCCTGCTC
>JAMOQA010000339.1 GCA_027064265.1 Acidobacteriota bacterium | reverse complement strand
CCTGACGCCACCCGGGGAGCACGAGGCGATGATCACCCTCGCCCGCCGGGGACAACTCGTGCGCGTCGCCGGCGCGGGGCATCTCGCTCCCCTCGAGCGGCCCGACGACGTGGCCGCCGGCCTCGAGGACTGGTGGAACCGGGCGGCCGGAAGACGCTGAACGGCAACGCGTCGCCCCGAACGCTCCTCCGCTGCTGGACACCGGGGGGGCGCGGTGTTAAGAAGGGTTCATGAGCGACATGCTCCAGGTCGTCCTGATCATCTTCGGCACGGTCCTCGTCACGCTGGTCGCGATCCTCACCGGGGTCGCCGTCAGCACGCTGGTCGAGGTCCGTGCCACGGCGCGGCGCGTCCGGGAGGTGCTCGACCGGGTCGCGCCCAGCGCCGAGAAAACCCTCGAGAACGTCGAGCACGTCACGGAAGCGCTGGACGACGAGCGGGATTCGCCACCTGGGCAACCTGTTCGGCTCCGGCAAGGGGGGCAGCGGCCGCATCGCCCCCTGGGCCTCGCTCCTGGCCGGCGCAGCCGGCACCTGGACGGCGCTGCGCCGGCTCCGCTCGAGCCGGGAGGGGCGCCGCCGGAAGGGAGGAAACGATGAGTGACGATCGCTGCTCCACTGGAACCCTGCTCGGCGCCTTCCTGCTCGGGGGGCTCGTCGGCGCGGCCGTGGCCCTGCTGACCGCCCCGAAGACCGGGAAGGAGACCCGCGAGGAGATTGCCCGGTGGGCCCAGGACACCACCGAGAAGACGAAGGAGAAGCTCGAGGTCCTCTCCCGCGAGGCCCAGGAGAAGGTCCGCAAGGTGGCCGGCGAGGCCCAGGAGAAGGTCCGCGAGGTCGCCGACCGCGTGACCGAGAAGGTCAAGGAGGGGACCGAGGCGATCCGCGGAAAGCTCGCCCGGGACAAGGAAGGCGAGGCCGGGGCCTGAGCCGCGCCGTTCCCGTGGTGCAACGCGGAAGCCCCCCGATCGCGGGGGGCTTCGGCATTTCCGGCGGTCTCCCGCCCGGCCGACGCGCATTCCGCTTCTCCCTCCTCCCCGCTCCCCGTATTGCCAGTGTGCGGGCCGAAGCCGCCCGCGGTCGGGCCCGGGGGCCCGGGGGAGGAGGAAAGACACGTGGACGTTGCCCTGAGAAGGTACGGCACCTTCCTGCGGGCCCTGCGGGAGTCCCGCCACCTGTCCCTCGAAGACGTCGAACGGGCCACCCGGGAAGACCCGGAGCCGGTGGGCAAGAGCCTGCTCTCGCGGCTCGAGAACGGCCGGGCCCGCCTGACGCTGCCGAAACTGGTCGCCCTCGCCCGGGTCTACCGGGTCCGGGTGGGCGCCCTCGCCGAACGCCTCGAGCTGGAACTGCTCGCCGCGTCCGAGCCGGACGTGCCGAGGGACGGCCCTCCCCGTGCTCGCCTGGGGGAAGCCGCGCGGGCGGGCCGGGCGGGCCGTGTCTACCGGGCCCTCGCCCTCTACCAGGCGATCCGGGACTCGGCAGACGGGGACCCCGAGCGGGTGACGGCCGCCCTCGGCGTCGCCCGGGCGCTGGCGGCTGCCGCCCGGTGGCGCGCGGCGCGGCTCGTTCTCGAGGATCTCCTCGAGGAATGCGAGCTCGGTCCCGACGCCCTCGCCTGGACGGCATTCCTCCTCTGCCGATGTGCCCTCGGGCTCGGCCAACCCCTCCTGGCCCGGGGCGCCTGGCTCGCTCTCGCCGAGATCCCGCGGCCCTGGCCCGGCCCCATCGAGGCCGCCGCGCCCGCCATCGAGGCCCGCGTCCTCGAGTCCCGCGGCCGCCTTCCGGAGGCCGCCGACGCGTGGACCCGGGCCCGGCAGAGCCTCCGCGAGGTCGGCGACCTCCCGGGCGAGCTGGATGCCACGGTGCACCTCGCCGCGGTCCTCCGCCGCCGGGGCGACCTCGCCCGTGCTCGCCGGCTCGCCCGGGAAGCGGGGGAACGCGCGCGCCGGGAGGGGTTCCACCAGGTCGCGGTCCAGGCGGCCCTCGAGGAAGCCCGCGTCGAGCGGCTGGCCGGTCGCGCTGCCACCGCCCGGCTCCTCCTGCGGGAGGCGCGGCGCCTGGCCCGGCGGCTCTCCCTCCACGCGGAGGTGTTCGTCTCGTACGTGGAGGAATGGCGCCTCGCCCGGGATGGAGGCCAGGAACGGCAGGCCGGG
>JAMOQA010000338.1 GCA_027064265.1 Acidobacteriota bacterium | reverse complement strand
CGGCAGCGACGCCGCGCCCGACGCCGACGGCGATGGCTGGAACGTCTGCGACCCCTCCGACCCGTACGACCCGGACGGCAGGCCCGCCGACTGCGACGACGGCAACGACGCGATCCACCCGGACGCGTACGAGATGTGCCACGACGGCGTCGACAACGACTGCGACGGCGCGACCGACGGGACCGACTCGTCCTGCCGCGACCTGGAGCCGGCGAACCTGCGCTTCGCCTCCGGGACGAAGGACACCCTCGAGTGGGACGCGGTCACCGAGGCCACCGGCTATGCCCTCTACCGGGGAACCATCCCGGCGACCGGCTTCGCCGGCTACGACCATGCCTGCGCGGCGGCAGCCCTCGACGGCACGACGGCGAAGGACGGGTCCACGCCGCCGCTCGGCGAGGCCCTCTACTGGCTGGCGACCGCCAGCGCGCGGCACCCCGACAGCAGCGCCTGGAACGAGGGCTCGTACGGCCGCGACTCGAGCGGCACGGATCGTCCGCCCGCCACCGAGGTCACCTGTGGTCCGCGCGTCTACGTCGACCCCGACGCCACGGGACTCGCCGACGGCACCTCTTGGGAGAACGCGTACACGCGCCTCTCGACCGCGCTCGGCAGCCCGCGGGACCGGGACCGGGGCCTGACGATCTGGATGCGGGGGACGGTGCAGGACCCCGGCCTCCAGCTCGACGGGACGGACCGGCCGGCGGTCCGCCTGCTGGGCGGTTTCGCCGGGACCGAGGCCCATGCCTGGGAACGGGATCCGGCAGTCCATCCCACGACCTGGCGGGGCGACGGGTCCACCTGGCTCCTGCGGGTCGACGGCGCCTCCGTCGTCCTCGACGGGCTCGTACTGGAGAACGCCACGGACGCCGTGACGATGACGGCCCGGGGAGACAGGGCCGAGCTCGTCAACGTCGACCTCCGGACCCTCACCGGCCGCGGGCTCGACCTGGTCGTGGAAGGAGACGGGGCGAGGCTGGTCGCGGTCGACGTGGACCACGACGGCTCCGGCGCCGGGGCCATCCGCGCGGTGGTCCATGCCGGGACCCTGTCCGGGCGCATCCGGGCGGGGACGTTCTCCGGCGGCTCGGACGCCGCCCTGCGCCTCGAGGCGCGGCCGTCCGGGGCGGACGCCTCGGTCGCGCTGGCGATCGAGCGGAACACCGTCTCCGGCGGCGCGACCGGCATCGTCGTCGGCGCCCACGGCACCGACGACGGTCACGGGGCGACGGCGATCCCGGTGCTGCGGGCGAACGTGGTCCGGAACACCGCCGGGGCGGGCGTGAGTGTCGAGGCGACCGGCACCTTCGACTCCCTGGAGAGCGGGATCACCGTGCGCGCCGCCCCCGTCCTGGTCGGCAACACGATCGACGGGGCGGGCGGCGACGCCGTCTCCGTCACGGCCAGCCGGACCGACGGAACGGCGGACCCGTCGTTGCACCAGGTGCGCGCCGAACCGCGCCTGTGGGACAACCTGCTGACCTGGGCCGCCGGGGCGGGCGTCGCCGAGTCGGCGGACGATCCGGCGGCCAACCTGGTCGCGGACCCGCAGGAGGTCGTCGGCAACGACCTCCACGGCAACGGGGTCCTCTACCGGGACGAGGGAAGCTCCGACCTCGCCTCGATCGACGACGTGAACGCCCTCGCCGGGGCCCGGGACAACTGGTCCGCCGACCCGCTCTACGTCGACCGGTCCGCGGGCGACCTGCACCTCGCGAGCGGCAGCCCGGCGATCGACCGGGGACACGCGGACGCCCCGGCCGCCGGCACCGAGGACCGGGAGGGCCACCCCCGGGCCTGCGACGGCGACGGGAACGGGGAGGCGGCCGCGGACACGGGCGCGTACGAGGCGTGCCCCTGAGGGGCCGCCCCGTCCCCCCCTACCCTCCGAACTCGTCGGCGTAGTCGGCGAGGGCGGCCCGGATCACCTCGAGGGCGTGCTCGCGCCCCTCGATGCCGACGACCCGCAGGAGGGACTCGGCCCCCGGGGTCTCGCCGGGGCGCAGCTTGTAGGTGCTGAAGTAGTGGGCGAGGCGCTCGAGCAGGACCTCGGGCAGCCCCGAGACGTCGTCGATCCCTGCCCAGATGTTGTCCTTCTCGAGCACGGCGACGATCTTGTCGTCCGCCTCGCCGTGGTCGATCGCCTTGAGGACCCC
>JAMOQA010000337.1 GCA_027064265.1 Acidobacteriota bacterium | reverse complement strand
GGCCAGACGATCGCGAGGTCCTTCCCCATCGCGTCGTTGGCGGTGACCAGCCGGTCGCGCAGCCCCTCGCCGAAGGCCAGGAGCAGCAGGAGGGAGAGCGTGCCCCAGGCGATCGCCGCCATGGTCAGCATCGCCCGCTTGCGCCGCACCCGGGAGGCGCGGAGGAACAGCCGGAAGACGAGGAAGGGGCGCATCGCCTCACCCTCCCCGGATCGCGACCACCGGGTCGAGGTGGGCCGCCTCGCTGGCGGGGAACCAGCCGGCGACCAGGGCTACCGTCGCCAGGAGGCCGAGGGTGATGCCCGCCACCGTCGGAGACAGTGCCGGATCGCCCACGTACTCGGAGAGGCCGAGCAGCGGGAAGGCCGCGATGATCCCTGCCGCCGCCGCGAACCCGGCGCCGCCCCCGATGGCCGCGAGGAGCAGCGTCTCGGCGAGGAACCGCCCGAGGATGCGGCGTGGCGTCGCGCCGAGGGCCATGCGAATCCCGATCTCCCGGGTCCGCTCCTCGACGACGACGCTCATGATGTTCGAGACGCCGATCCCGGCGGCGACCAGGGTGAGGGCGCCGAGGATGCCGAGGAAGACGCGGAACCCGGTCATGAACGTGGACAGGAACCGGACCCCTTCCGTCGTGTCCCAGTACGAGACCGCCTCCTCGTCGTCCGGGGCGAACCGATGGCGCCGGGCGAGGGCATGGCGGACCCGCTCGCGGACATCCTTCGAGCGATCCGGGTCGACCGCGCGGAAGACGAAGTCGGACAGATACCGTTCCCCGGTCAGGACGCGCAGCGTCGGGAGGGGAACGAACAGCTTGTCCGCGTCCCGGCCGCTGTACGCGGAGGTCTGCGTCTTCTCCCGCAGGACGCCGACGACGAGGAAGGGGGCGCCGCCGAGGAAGACCGTCTTTCCCACCGGGTCGATCGGCCCGAAGAGCTGGTCGGCCAGGCGGAAGCCGACGAAGACGACGCGGCGCCGCAGGCGCTGGTCCTCCTCGTCGAGGAAGCGGCCGCCCGGCCGGGGGAACAGGTTCCGCAGGCGGCCGAAGCAGGGATCGACGCCCGAGACCTGCACCCGCCGGGTCCGGTGCCCGTAGCGGAGGGGGAGGAACTTCTGGATCTCGCCGGAGACCGCCTCGAGGCCCGGCACGCCGCGGCGCAGGAAGCGCACGTCGTCCGCCGTGAGCCGGATCCGCCGGCCCCGCCCGAGTCCCTTGAACGGCTTCGAGGTCGAGCCCGGCCAGCCGATCACGATGTTCGTGCCGAGGCCCTGCTGCTGGCGGAGGATCTGCGCCTCGAGTCCCTCGCCGAAGGCGAGCAGGAGGCAGACCGCGAAGGTCCCCCAGGCGAGCCCCATCATCGTCAGCGCCGTCCGCAGGCGCTGGCCCGCCAGGTCCCGGAGCAGGAGACGCAGTCCCCGCGGCATCCCGGCCTCTCCTCAGAAGAGCCCGGACTCGGCCGGCTCGAGGACCTCGTCCCCCTCGGCGAGCCCGGAGACGACCTCGACGGAAAGGCCGTCGGAGAGCCCGGTCACGATCTCGTGCCGCTCGGGTTCGCCGTCGGGGGTCTTCGCCGGGAGACGGACGTACGCCTTGCCGGCCTCCTCGTCGAAGTGGACGACCCGCTCCGGGAGGACCAGCACGTCCTTCTTCTCGCGGAGCACGACCTCGGCGGTGGCCGAGTACCCGGCGCGAAGCTCCACGTCCGGCGACGGTTCGAGCTCGATCCAGACGTCGAACACCCGGGCGCCCTCCTTCTGGCGGGCCTTCGGGGCGATCCGGCCGACCTTCCCGCGGATCCTCGCCCTCGGCAGGGCGCCGATCTCGAGGCGCGCCTCCATGCCGGGAACGAGCCGTCCCACGTCGATCTCGTCGACGGTGCCGCGGAAGAGCAGGTCGCCCATGTCGGCGATCACCGCGAGGTCGGTCCCCGCCTGGTAGGAGGTCAGCGGGACCACCGTGTCGCCCGGCTGGACCATCCGCTGGAGGAGCGTGCCCGCGGCGGGGGCCCGCACGACGGTCGCCAGCTCCGTCTCCCCGGTGACCCGGCCGCGGCGCAGCAGCTCGAGCCGGTCCCGCGCCCGGGCCAGCTCGATCTTCCTCCTGTCGCGCTCGTCCCGGGCGGCGTCGTAGTCCTCCCGGGCGAGGAGGCCGTCGCGCACCA
>JAMOQA010000336.1 GCA_027064265.1 Acidobacteriota bacterium | reverse complement strand
GCCGGGGGCGAACAGAAGGCGGTCCGGATATCCGGACGGACGGGTTCCTGCTCCCCTCCGCGCCTGCGGGCAGACCGCCGGGGGCGAACAGAAGGCGGTCCGGATGTCCGGACGGACGGGTTCCTGCTCCCCTCCGCGCCTGCGGGCAGACCGCCGGGGGCGAACAGAAGGCGGTCCGGATATCCGGACGGACGGGTTCCTGCTCCCCTCCGCGCCTGCGGGCAGACCGCCGGGGGCGAACAGAAGGCGGTCCGGATGTCCGGACGCCGGGCGCCGGCCTTCCCCCGTCGGCTCGGGCAGGGTTCATGCAGGGTTTGTTCAGCCGGTCCCGACCGCCAGCAGCGCCCGGGCCAGTTCCGGGGCGTCGACCGGCCAGTACCGGCGGGGCCGGGGGTGGCGGATGCCGGGCCACCCCGCCTCGGGCCGGCAGGACAGGAGGCCCTCCACCCACCGCTCCGGGATTGCCGACCTCCCGTGCACCGCCCCGAGGAGCGCCCCGCAGATCGCGGCGTTGGTGTCGGTATCGCCCCCCATCCCGATCGTCTCCACCACGCCCTCTTCCAGGGTCGGCGCGTCGAGGAGTCTCCAGAGAGCGTTCCCGAATGCCACCAGGACCCACCCTTCCTTGCCGGGCTCCACTTCCGGCGGTCCCTCGGCCGCCGCCGCGATCGCCCGCCGGAGGGAATCGTCGACGCCGATCTCGTCCGCCCACCTCTCCACTTCCCGGTACACCTCCCGGGGCCCCGCCCCGGTCCGGACGGCGAGGGCGATCGCCAGCACGTAGAGCACGTTGGCCTGCCGGCAGACCGGGTGAGGGTGGGTCAGCGCGGCGTCCTCCTCGGCCCAGCGGGCCAGCTCCACCGGATCGCGACCCGCGCCGAAGATCCCGAGGGGGCTCGCCCGCATCAGGGCGCCGTTCGCCTGGCTTCCGGGATCCGGCCGTCCCGAAAGGCCCCGGTAGACCGTCCTCCCGCAGTCGAACGGGTCGGACTCGAGCCACTCCACGTAGGCGGCCCGCACCGCCCGGACGTCGTACTTCCCCCGTTCCACCAGGGACCGCGCCAGGGCCAGCGCCATCTCCGAGTCGTCCGTGGGCTGCCCGGCCAGGGTGTTCCAGGTGCCCCCGTCCCGCAGCTCCCGGACGCCCCCCGGGTACGCCGACAGGATCTCCTCCGCCGACCGGAACTCCACCAGGCTCCCCAGGGCATCCCCCGCCAGCTGCCCCACCAGAACCCCTTCCGCGCGATCCGTCGCACCCGGCGTCATCCGCCCATCCCCAGGCGCTCCGCCACGTCCTCGTAGCCCGGGTCCTCGGCATGGAGCTTCTCGAGTTCCCGCCGCGCCCGCTTCCGCCAGCCCAGCTCCTCGTAGACCAGGGCCCGCTCGTACCGCAGGGCCCGGAGCAGCGCGGGAGAACGGTCCTTCTTCCGGCGCAACGCCCGGGCCAGGGTCTCCCGGGCCCCGTCCGGCAGCCCGAGCCCCCGGAGAGCCCGGGCCCGGTACAGGAGCAGGGCCGCGTGGACGGGGCTCTCGTTCCCGATTCCTTCCGCCAGCTCCACCACGCGCCGGCAGGCCTGCCGGTCGTCGGTCCCCCCGTCCAGGAGGAGCTCCGCCAACGAGAGACGGACGACCACGTCCGCGGGAGCCAGCTCCAGCAGGCGCTCGAGGCTCCGGATCGCCTCCCGGCGGCGCCCCTGCCGCTGGTACACCTCCACCAGGCCGAGCAGCACCCCCCGCACGTCGGCGTCGACCCGCGCGATGACCTCGTCGGTGACCTGGAGTTCCATCGCCACCGAGACACCG
>JAMOQA010000335.1 GCA_027064265.1 Acidobacteriota bacterium | reverse complement strand
GCGGCCGACCCCGTGCCGCTCCGCGGCACCCGGGCGCAGCACGCTGCGCCCGTACCCCTTCTACCCCTTCTCGTGGAGGGCGCGCCGGTCAGGTCGCGCTCGGGCGCTCGAGACGGCCGCCCTCACGGGCGTCGGCGATCCGCAGGAGCAGGGCGAACACGAGGCCGACCACCCCGAGGGAGGCGAACATCAGCATCGACGCCGTGTAGTCGTGGGTCACGTCCCGCAGCTTCCCGTTGAGGTACGGGAAGAGGGCGAGCCCGATGTTCTGGATCATCGTCATCAGGCCGTAGGCGGTCCCGACCCGCTTCTCGTCGACCACCAGCGCCACCGAGGGCCACATCGCGGCGGGAACGAGCACGAACGCCGCGCCGAGGAGGATCATCGGGATCGTCGGCGGCACGTGGGTGTAGGCCAGCAGCAGGTAGGACGGGATCATCAGCAGCGACCCGAAGACCATCAGCGTGGCCCGCCGCCCGATCCGGTCGACCAGCGACCCGGCGAAGGGGGCGAACACCATCGAGGCGAAGATGATGATGCTCGTCGTCCCCGGCGCCGTGCTGAACATGTGGAGGAAGTTCCCGAAGGCCTGGGCGAAGAAGCCGCCACCGCTCTCCACCGCGAGGGGCAGTCCCCACTTCTCGTGGAAGAAGTCGGTGGAAAGGGCGGTGAACGGGAAGATCGCCGAGTAGAAGGTCACGCACAGCAGGGTGACGTACCAGTACGAGCGCGGGAACGCCCCGATGTCGGCCAGCCGGATCTTCTCCTCGACGCCCTCTTCCTTGAGGGCGAGGATCCGCTCGCCGCGGCGGTCCAGGATCACGTAGACGACGTTGGCGGCCAGCGACGCGAGGCAGAGGAACACCGCCGCCCACAGGGCCGCCCGGTAGCCGCCGAACTCCTTGGCGATCAGGGCCTCGGTGTTGAAGGTGAACAGCGTGCCGATCCGGCTGACGGTGAGGCCGATCCCGAAGGCGAGGGCCAGCTCCTTCCCCTTGAACCAGCGGGCGAAGATCGAGCTCTGGGCGACGATCATCGACTCCGAGCCGGCGCCGAAGAGGAAACGCCCGGCGACCATCGCCCAGTAGGTCGCACGGTGTTCCTGCCCCGGCCCGAGGATCATCGCGCCGATCGCCTGGACCGGGGCCGTGTCCGAGAGGGCCACGATCGCCGCTCCCAGCACGACGAGGGACGAGAAGAGCAGGCTCGCCTTCCGGGTGCCGAGGACGTCGATCAGGATCCCGCCGACGAGGAGGGTGCCGATCGCCGCGATGGAGTAGACGGTGTAGAGGTTCCCGATCGCCGCCCGGGAGATCCCGAGCTGCTCGACCAGGATCGTCGAGATCGCCCCGATGCTGTCGTAGGCGAAGTAGCTGCCGAGGGGCAGCAGGCTGGCGAACAGCAGCACGATGAACCGGTAGGGGCGGGACGCCGGGTGGAAGAACCCGGGGGTGCCGGTCGCCATGGTGCCGGGGGAATCCGTCATCGGGTGGCCTCCTCGGGGGCACGAACCGGCAGATTCTGCCCTCCATCCGCCCCGCCGAACAACCGCGCGGCCCCGGCCACCTCGACGGACCCGCCGTTTCCCCTCACGATGGGAGCGGGAGGAGCGTCGTGGATCGCAGCCTCGTCGACCGGATCGTGGAGGAACTCGCCCGGGAGGGGGTGCCCCGCTCGTCGGCCGATCTCGCCCGGCGCTGGCTCGGGCTCGGCGTCGTCGACGAGACGACGGCCGACCGGGTGCTCGGCCCGGTGCTCGGGGCGGACCCGCGGCTCCAGCGAACGCCGGCCGGCTGGACGGTCCGCGAGTCGGACGGCCCCGCCTGGGACGCCGGCCCGCTCCTCTCCGGTCCGTTCGTCGCCGGGTGGGCGCCGGCCCGGCCGGAACTGGCCGGGTTCCACCGGGCGGGGGGGGACGGCCGGCCCTACGGGGTGACCCTGGGCGGCGAGGGGGAGGCGCGGCGGGTGGAGACCCGCCTGGGCCGGGCGTTTCCGCGGCCGGTCGTGCCGGTGCTCGAGACGGTGCGGGTCCTGCGGGGCTACCGGGGCACGGCCGACCCGGTGCGGATCGCCGAGTTCCTCGGGATTCCCCACGTGGAGCGGGAGGGACCGGCGGGCCGGGCCGAGGCGCTGGCCACCGCGTGGGAGGTCCTCGCCGCGGAGCTGGTC
>JAMOQA010000334.1 GCA_027064265.1 Acidobacteriota bacterium | reverse complement strand
CACCGAGCACCGCGGGGATCCTCGCCGACATCTCGTCAGTCCCCCCGCACCGGACCGGGCCGCCTGCCGGCGGCCCCTACCGAACGACCGGGCAGGGCGGGGATCGGCCGCATCGGCTCAGGGGACCCCGGCCCCGGGCCGGCTCGGATCGATCTCGGAGACGACGAACCTGCGCTTGCCGGAGGGAAGCGGCGGGATCTCGGGCACCTCCTCGACGTCGAGGATCATGCGCGATCCGAGCTTCTCCCGGAGCACGGAGAGGATCTCCACCTTGCGGTCCGGCGACCACGTCTCGCCGGGGACGAGCTTCACCCGGATCCGGTCCGGCCGGTCCTGCACGACCTGGAACTGGCGGATCGCCCGGTCGAACGGCCGGAAGACGATCGTGAAGAACGTCCCGCCGAACGCCTTCCCCTCCGGGGTGACGATGACGTCGAGGGAACGCCCCTCCACCGACGCGAGCCTCCCCCACGGCCGCCCGCAGGGACAGGGACCATCAAGGGGCACCCCCACGTCCTCGATCCGGTAGCGGATGAACGGCATCGGCCAGTTGTCCAGGTCGGTGACCAGCAGCTCGCCGGGGCCCTCGAGGAGGGGGCTCTCCCCCACCTCGACGATCAGCCGCATGTCCATCACGTGGAGCCCCTCGCCCGCGGGGCAGTCCGAGGCGATGACCCCGAACTCCCGGGAGGCGTACCGGTTCCGCACCGGGGCGCCGAACAGGTCCTCCAGCTCCTCCCGCACCGGCGGGTAGAGGGCCTCCGCCGACGTGTAGATCAGCCGCACGCCGAGGCGCCGGCACCGCTTCTTCCCCGCGAGTCGGGCGGCGTGGAGCAGGATCGACGGGTACGAAGAGATCACCTCCGGCCGGAACCGCTCGAGCCGGTCGAACCAGCGGCGGATGTCGTCCTCGTCGATGCCGTAGGCCGAGAAGAAGAACCTCCCGGTCAGCCGGTCGTAGAGGCGCGCCGCCCGGGAGGGGCTGGTCTCGAGGGAGGCGCCCCAGAGGATCGCCGTGCGCGTGCCGGGGAAGACCCCGTCCCACTCCTCGGTGAGCCGGCCCGCGGCCCGCCGCCGGTCGTGGGTCTCCCGGTCGATCCGGAACCAGGTGTTCCGCCCGGTGGAACCGCCGGTCGACTTGAGGGAAACGGGTCCCCGGGAGGGCGCGGTGCTGACGAGGTCGTCCCCCCGCTCCTCGATCAGCTGCTTGGTCATCGGCGGCAGCAGCCGCAGGTGGTCGAGGGAACGGAAATCCTCCGGCCGGGCGCCGAGCCTGTCGAAGACCTCCTTCCAGTAGGGCACCGTCCGCCACGCGTGATCGAGGAGCGCCCGCAGCCGCTCCCAGCGCCACGCATCGAGCTTCTCCCGCGACCAGCGCTCCATCTCGCGGAACTCGGCCAGGTACGCCCGGTAGCGCCGCCCGGTGCGGCGCTCGATGACGCGATCGAGGAGGTCGGCCAGGAGTCGTCCCATCTCAACCCTCCTCCGCACCGATCGGGCGGCTGCCCCCCGCGGGAACGAAGCGTCGCCAGAGCCAGATCAGCTTGATCGGGATCTCCATGTACCGGTTTCCCCGGTTCCGCTCGACCTTGAGGGCGAAGGAGAGCACCCACAGGAACCGGTTCAGGTTGCCGCGGAAGTACGACGTGGCCGAGATCCGCCCGATCCGGTCGGGACGGGTGCCCCGGTGGTTCCGGGGCTGCTTCGCCCGGCTCGGGAGGGTCGCGGCCAGGTAGCCGCACTCGGGCAGCAGCTCGAAGGCCTCCCGGCAGACACCGCCGTTGGGCCAGCACATGAACCGGACCTCCTTCCCCGTCAGCTCCTCGAGCCGTTCCCGGGACACGACCAGCTCCTCGCGCAGGCGGGCCCGGAACTCCTCCGGCGTCTCCCGGGGGAACGGGTCCGGGTGCTCCCGCTTCCAGTCCGCGACTACCCGGTCGATCTCCTCCCGCCAGCCGTCCCGTTCGAAGAAGGCCGCCCCGCCCCGCTCGGCGACGAACGAGGTGAGCCGCTCCGCGAGCCCCGGGTCCGGGCGGACCGCCGGCGCCGAGAGAGCGAGGGCGCTCCGGTAGACCGGAGTTCCCCAGGGAATGTCGCCGTGGGAAATTTCCTGGAACCACCTCGGCTTCCGTTCCGGGAAACGGTTCCACCAGGTCCAGCGAAGCTGCC
>JAMOQA010000333.1 GCA_027064265.1 Acidobacteriota bacterium | reverse complement strand
CCGCCGGAAACCCGTGATTCTTCGTTCCGCCCCCATCCGAACAGGCTGGCACGGCAATTGCTACTTGTACGGGCGAATGGCTCCTTTTCCTCTACCAGCTCGGCCCTCTCGCGAGGGCCCTTTTTTTGCCTTCCCCTGACGTTCCTTGCGTTTCGGGAGCCCCTCCCCGGCGGTCCGCACCCGGGGAGCCCGTGCCGGCCGACGACGAAAGTGTTGCACCCTGCAACGGGGAGGTGCATAAGGGGACCGTGAACGAGGGCCAGGTCATCGCGGGACGGTACGAGCTGCTCGGGGAACTCGGGGCGGGGGCGGCAGCCATCGTCTACCGCGCCGTCGACCGGGAGACCCGGGAGGAGGTCGCGCTCAAGCTCCTCCGGCCCCGGGGCCTCGGCGACCCGGAATCGTTCCTCGCGGCCTTCCACCACGAGTTCCGGCTCCTGACCCGCCTCGCCCACCCCCACCTCGTGCGGGTCCACGACTTCGGCCTCGCTCGCCTGCCCGACGGCTCGGGGGAGGCGCCCTTCTACACCATGGACCTCGTCCACGGCCGCCCGGCGGACGAGGTCCTCGGGCCGGCGCCCGACTGGAGACGCCTCGCCCGGGTGGCGGACGCGGTCGCGGACGCCCTCGGGGCCCTCCACGCGGAGGGGCTCGTCCACCGGGACGTCACCTGCGGCAACGTGCTGGTCGGCGAGGCCCTGGACGCGGACCCGCCTCCTGTCTGGCTGATGGACCTGGGGCTCGCCGGGAGGATCCGGGAGGAAAGCGGCGAGACCCTCCGGGGAACCCCGGCCACGGTGGCCCCGGAGACGCTGCGGGCCGGCGTCGTCGACGGCCGGGCCGACCTCTACTCCCTCGGTTGCGTCCTCTACCGGCTCGCCACGGGCCAGGACCCTTTCGTCGGGCGGGATCCCTGGGAGATCCTCCGGGCGCACCTCTCGACGCCACCGGTGCCACCCCGCGAGCTGAACCCCGAGATTCCCCCGAGCCTCGAGGAACTGGTCCTCGCCCTGCTCGAGAAGGACCCGGCCCGGCGGCCCCCGACGGCGGAGGCGGTCCGGGAGCGCCTCGCGGACCTCGCCGGGCGCGCCCCCGGACGGGGAGTCCCCCACAGGCGTCCCCTCGCCCCATCCTTCGCCGGCCGGGAGCGGGAGATGGACGTCTTCCGGGAGGCGCTCGCCGCGGTGAACCGGGGCCGGGGCGAGGTCCTCCTCCTGGCGGGAGTTCCCGGGAGCGGCCGCACCCGGCTGCTCGACGAGATGCGCCTCGCCGCCCGCCTCGAGGGCCGGCCGGCCTTCGTCGTCGGTGCCCTCGACGTGCCTCCCCGGCCCTTCGGGGCCGTCGATGCTCTCCTCGCGGAGCTCGCCCGGGAACGGGACCCGGCCGGCGAAGTCGAGAGCGCCGGGAACGGGATCGAGCGCCGGGTCGACCGCCTGGCCGGGCTCCTGGCCGGGGGACCCTCGGCCGTTCTCGTCGACGACGCCGACCGGCTCGACACCCCCTCCCGGGAGGTGCTCGCCGGGCTCGCCGCCCGGGCCCGGGACGGCCTGGTGCCGGTCCTGCTCGTCCTGGCCTTCCGCCGCGACGAGGGCGGGGACGACCCTCTCGCCGAGCGGCTCCTCGCCGGCGGCCCGGCCCGCCGCCTCGAGCTGCGTCCCCTCGCGCCCGGGGAGGCATCCCGGGTCGCCGCCTCGATGCTCGGCCGCCCGGAACTGCCCCCGGCCTGGGAGGCGGCCCTGGCGGAGGAGACCGGGGGCCTCCCCCGCCGCCTGGTCGACCTGGTCGGGGCCCTGGTCCGCGCGGGCAGGACCGGCCCCGGCGCGCCCCTGCCCGAAGATCCCCGGACGGCCCTCGCCGGTCTCCGGGAAGCCGCGGCTCCCCTCGCCGCCCGGATCGCGCAGGAATGGGAACGCCTCGGGCCGGGAGCGCGGGCCATCCTCGCCTCCCTCGCCGTCGCCGGCGGAGAACCGGTCGCCGTCGCCGACCTCCGCCGCCTGGAACCCCGGGTGGGGGCGGAACCGGAAGCGGTCGGCCGCCTGGTGGAAGCCGGCCTCGTCCGCCG
The DNA here is from genome assembly GCA_027064265.1 of Acidobacteriota bacterium. Lineage (GTDB taxonomy): Bacteria > Acidobacteriota > Polarisedimenticolia > J045 > J045 > JAMOQA01. Next base: position 925 of record JAMOQA010000333.1, on the reverse strand, counting down.
CCTCGTGGCCCCCGGGCGCCCGGTTCGCCTGGCCCCGGCCTCCCCCGCCCTCGGCCCCGCCATCCTCCAGCGGATCCCGGAGGCGGAGCGCTCCATCCTCCACCGGCGCATGGCCGACCTCCTCGCCGGGGACCCGGCGGCGGCGGAGACCCGGGCCCGGCACCTCGAGGCGGCCGGGGAGGAAGACCGGGCCCGGGACCTCCGGATCGAGGCGGCCGAGCGGGCCCTGGCCCTCGGGATCCCCCGGGAAGCGGCGAGGATCGCCGGCGAGGCCCTCGACCGGCTCCGGGAGGGGGAGTCCCCCCACCGGGAGGCCGCCCTCCGCCGCATCCGGGCCCAGGCCCTCGCCGAGGCGGGAGCCCACGGAGAGGCAGAACCGGAGTTCCGGCGGGCCCTCGCGGCGGCGGAAGCCTCCGGCGACAGCCTGGACCGGGCGGCATGCCTCGGCGCCCTCGGGGCGTTCCTCGGCTCCCGGGGCCGCACCGACGAGGCCCTCCGCCACCTGGAGGAGGCCCTCGCCCTCCTCGACGAGATCGGCGACACCGCCGGCGGCGGGCGGGTCCTCCTCGAGATCGGCCGCATCCTGGTCGCCGCCGGCCGGCCGGCGGAGGCGGAGGAGCGGCTCGGCGCGGCGCTGCGCCAGGCCCGCCGGGCGGATCGGCCGGACCTCGAGGCCGAGATCCTCCTCGCCCTGGGCGAGCTGGCCGCCCGGGCCGGCCGGGGCGACGAGGCCGGGGAACACTACCGGGCCGCCGAGACGGCGGCGCAGCGGGCCGGGGTGTCCGCCACCCGGGCCGCGGCCCGGCGGGGAAAGATCCTCGCCCTGATGGCGACGGGCCGGATCCCCGAGGCGATGGCCGAGGCGGAGCGATGGCTCGAGCAGGCCCGCCAGGCGGGAAGCGTGGCCGCCGAGGCGGAAGCCCGG
>JAMOQA010000332.1 GCA_027064265.1 Acidobacteriota bacterium | reverse complement strand
GGGCCCTTGCCGGCCGCCTCGCCGCCCGGGGAGGCCGGCGGGGCGAGGCCCTCGCCCAGCTCGACCGGGCGATCGAGCTGCGACGCCGGCTCGGACAGGCTGCCGAGGCGGCCCTCCTGATGGCGGAGGCCGCCGGGCTCCTCCTAGAGCGGGGCCAGCCCCGGGCGGCCCGGGTCCGGGCGGAGGAGGCCCGGTCCCTCGCCCGCCGTGCCGGGAGCGACGCCGCCCTCCGGGAAGCGGAACGGGTCCTCGCCCGGATCGCCGCGACCCTGGGGACGCCGGACGCCACGGTCCGCCACCTGGACGCGGCCGACCCGGACCCCGCGGAACGGTCCCTGCTGCTCGGGCGGGCGGCCCTCGCGGCCGGGCAGGCGGACCGGGCCCGGCAGGCGCTCCAGGAGGCCTGTTTCCTCGCCCGGCGACGGCGCCTGCCGGAAATCGAGGACGAGGGCCTCGCTCTCCTCGCCGAGGCCTACCTGGCCCTCCGGGAGGACGAACGGGCCCAGCTCGCCCTGCGCAAGCTCCGCGCGGCGGCCCGGGAGCCCGGCCCCGAGGCGGCGGCCCTCGGGCGCCTCGTCGCCGCGGAGAGGGAGCTGGCCCTGCCGGACGGGGACATGGTCCTCGCCCGGGACGAGGCGGAGCGGGCCGCCGAGGTGCTGGTCGAGCGGGAGCGGGGCGACCTGGCCTGGCGGGCCTTCGCCGCCCTTGCCGCGGCCGCGCGGCGCCTCGGGGACGTGGACCTGGCCCGGCGGGCCGCGGGCGAGGCGTTCCGCCGCCTGGACGCCCTCCTCGTCGCCCTTCCCGAGGGGGAGCGGGCCCGGTGGGAACGCCGGCCCCGGGTGCGGGCGGTCCTCGAGGCCCGCGTGGAGGAGGGCCCGCGCCCGGCGGCCCCGGCGGCCGGCGCTCCCCCGGCGGGAGACCTGGCGCGCCGGGTGTCCGTCCTCGAGCGGCTCCTCGAGATCAACCGGGCGCTCAACTCCACCCTGGAGCTGGGCCCGCTCCTGCGCACCCTGCTCGACACCGCGATCGAGCTGACCGGCGCGGAACGGGGCTTCCTCCTGCTGGAGCAGGGAGGCAACGCCTCGATGGAGGTCGCCCGGGGCGAGGGGGGCGCCGACCTCTCCGGGACCGACCGGGAGATGAGCCGCTCCGTCGCCCGGCAGGTGATGCGGGAGGAACGACCGCTCCTCGCCCACGACGCCCAGGACGATCCGCGCCTCGCCGCGTCCCGCTCGGTCCACGCCCTGCGGATCCGCTCGATCCTGGCGACACCGCTCCGGGTCCGCGGCCGGGTCGCCGGGGCCCTCGTCCTCGACTCCCGCTCGGTGGCGGGGATGTTCGGGCCGGAGGACCAGGAGATCCTCGTCCGGCTCGCCGACCAGGCGGGGATCGCCCTCGCCAACGCGCGCCTCGTCGAGGAGCTGCGGCGCCAGGCGGAGGAGATCCGGCGCCTCAACGAGCGGCTGCGGGAGACGATCGAGGAGCAGAAGATCGAGATCCTCGAGAAGCAGTCGAACCTGGAGGTCCGGTTCCGGTTCGACTGCATGATCGGCGCCTCACCCGCGATGCAGCGGGTCTACCGCAGCCTCGAGAAGATCCTCGAGACCGAGATCCCGGTGCTGGTCACCGGGGAGTCCGGCACCGGGAAGGACCTGGTCGCCCGGGTGCTCCACTACAACGGCCCGCGCCGGGAGAAGCGATTCGTCACCGTCAACTGCGCGGCCCTCACCGACACGCTCCTCGAGTCGGAGCTGTTCGGCCACCGGCGCGGCGCCTTCACCGGGGCCGACCGGGACCGGAAGGGCCTCTTCGAGCAGGCGGACGGCGGCACCCTCTTTCTCGACGAGATCGGGGAGATGCCGCTCCACCTGCAACCGAAGCTTCTCCGGGCGATCCAGTTCGGGGAGATCCGCCGGGTCGGCGAGGACACGCCGCGTCACGTGGACGTGCGGATCGTCGCCGCGACCAACCGGGACCTGGCCGAGGCGGTCGCGGAGGGCTCGTTCCGCGAGGACCTCTTCTACCGGCTCGACGTGGCGCGGATCCACCTCCCGCCCCTCCGGGAGCGGATGGAGGACATCGGCCTCCTGGTCGAACACTTCCTCGAGCAGGCGGCCCGCAAGGCGGGCGGCTCTCCCAGGCGGATCGAGCCGGCCGCCCTGCGCCTGTTCCTCCGCCACGACTGGCCGGGCAACGTGCGGGAGCTGGAGAACGAGGTCCTCAAGCTGGCGACGTTCACCGAGGGGGACGTGATCACCGAGGTCGACGTCCTCGAGAACGCGACCTTCCTCGAGAAGAAGGCGCGCCGGCGGGCCCCGGCGCCGGCCGCCGGCGGCGATGCCGCGGTCCCGACCCTCGAGGAGGCGGAGATCGAGCAGATCCGCCAGGCGCTCCGGGCCGCGCAGGGGAACCGGACGAAGGCGGCGCGGATGCTCGGGATCGACCGTTCGACCCTCTACCGGAAGCTCAAGCGCCTCCGGGACCAGCTCGGCGAGGACCTCTGACGCCCCGCACCCGGTAGACCGTCCACCAGGTCACCTCCGGGCCCGCGACGAACATCCCGCGGAACGGGAACCGGTCGGTCTCCTCGAGCACGAGGGGAAAGGCCGGGTCCCCGCCCCAGCGCGCCGGTTCCGGGCCGATCTCGACCAGCAGGTCCGGGGGATGGGCCGCCAGGAAGTCCGGCACCCGCCCCTCCCGCTTGAACGGGACGATCTCCGGCGTGGCGAGACCGTTCAGGTCGAGGATCCGCCGCTTCCCGACGTACCCGAGGACGCCGATGTTCGGTGTCGCGACCACCGCCCCCGGCGGCAGTTCCCGGTCGATCCGCTCCGCGAGGGGCACGACGAACGTCGCCATCGAGCGGGCGTAGGCCCGCGTCCGGGGAATCACCCGGACCCCGGCGAGGAGGGCGTTCGCGGCGAGGGTGGCGGCGAGGGCGAGGCCGAGGACGACACCACCGCGCCGGCCCCGCTCCCGGCTCCACGCCGCGAGGCCGGCGAAGCCGAGGGCGACCAGCGGCGCGGCGAGGGGCAGCACGTAGCGCGTGTACACGCGCACGTGGCGGGTCGCGTAGGCCAGGAGTGCGAGACCGAGCGCCAGGAAGAACCAGCGCGCCGCGTCCCGGAGCGCGCCGCCGCCCCGCCGCCCCCGGGTCGCCGCGGTCGCGGCGGCGAGGAAGAGGGCGATCCCCTGGGTCGAGGCGATCACGAGCAGCACCCTGCCGGCCGCCGCCAGGGCGCCGATGTTCCGGGCCCCCAGGGACCCCTTGGCGACCATCGTCTGGGGCACGGCGTTTCCCCACGTCGCGAGGGAAAACGCGGTCCAGGAAACCCCGACGAGGGCGAGCAGCATCCCGTCCCGGAACGCCCGGCGCCGGTGACCCGCGAGCAGGTCGAGGACGAGGGCGGCCACGGAGACGACGAGCAGCTCGGGCCGGACGAGGGGCGCGATGGCGAGGAGCAGCCCGGAGGCCCGGTCCCCCCGGCTCCCCGGCGGGCTCCCGAGGCGCAGGACCGCGGCCCACGTGACGACCGCCACGGCGAGCCCGGTCTCCATCCCGGAGTAGAGCCACCGGGAGGTCCAGGCGTCGGCCGCGACGGCGAGCGCCGCCGCGAGGCCCGCCCGCGGATCGCCGGCCAGGAGTTCCCCCAGGCAGTCGATCGCCCGGACCGCCAGCGCCCAGCAGGAGGCCGACACCACCTGGGCGGCGACCGTCCCCCCGGCCCCGGCGGCGCCCAGGCCGAGGAGGACCAGGAACCAGCCGGGGGAAGACGCGACGTTGACCGCCTCGCCGGGGTTGAACCCCCAGCCCTGCCCCGAGAGCACGTTCGCCACCATCCGGAGGTAGATGTAGAGGTCGTCCGGGCGGAACGAGACGACCGGAAGCGCCGCGAGGAGCGCGACCACCGGGGGAAGGAGCCGCCGCGAGAGGGCGGACGACGGGCCGGGTCCGGTCATCGGGGGCAACGTTACCGCCCGGCGGGAGCCCGCACCAGCGGGGGCACGGGGGTGTGGCAGCCTGCAACGGTGCGTGGCCGGTGCAACACCCGGCGCCCCGGATGCAACGCCCCGCGCCGGCCCGGATCACGCCCGGAACCGTTCGAAGACGGCCGGTTCCGCCCATTCCCTCTGATTGCGCACTCTTGGCACGGCAGTTGCTCTGGAAAGGGGCGCGAAGGCGGAAAGGCCCGACGAGGGGCTCCGGAGGTGAGGAAAACCCCGTTGCAAGCCCAGAAGTGAAGCAGCGCCCAGCCCGATGCCAGGGTCGAACGGTTCGACCCGACCTTTCCTCCGGGCCCCCCGTCGGGGAACATCCTTCGCTCACGAGGTAGACGAAAGACTCCTTTTCCCCATAAGGCCGAGCAAGCCGACCCCTCGCAAGGGCCCGCCCACCGCGGCGGGCCTTTCGCGTCCGGTATCATCCGGAGCGATGAATGGCGACGGCACGGCGGCGTCACCCCCGACGGGCGGTTCCCCCCCCGCCCGGCGCAGGACGCGGGCCCTCGCACTCCTCCTCGCGCTCGCCGCGCTCCTCGCCGGGCTGGTCCCGGGCCGGCCCGGCGCCGCCGGTCTCGTCCTCCTCGCGGGTCTCGCCGTCTTCGGGGCGGCCCTCTTCGCCGCGCGCCGCCGGGCGCTCCCGGCCCTCCTGCCCGCGCTCCTGCTCCTCCTGCCCGCGACCTGGGTCGGCTTCCGGGACCTCCTCCCGGCCCCGCCCCCCGCCGACGTCCTCGCCGACGGCACCGCCCGCCTCGAGGCGAACTGGGACGGGTTCCGCGGGCGCCTCCTCGCGGCCCTCGCCGACCCGCCCCCCGCGGGCGGGGACTGGGCCTGGCTCCGGCCGAGGGCGCGGGCCCTCGGGGAGGACGCGGGTCTTGCCGTGATCGAGCCGCAGACCGGCGGGGCGGTCGCCTGGACCGGCTGGACGACCCCCCTCCGGCCGGCGGAGCGGCGGACCCTCCTGCCCGCGGAGGGCCCGGTGCCGACGGTGCTGCCCCTCCGGCGCGGACTCGCCCTGCGCCTCCTCGCGGCCCGGCCCCTCGGGGAACGGGACGGTCCCTGGCTCGTCGCCGAGGTGCCGCTCCCGCCGGAGCCGGAACCGGGGATCCTGGCGGAGGGCGTTCCCCGGGATCTCGCCGTCCAGGTCCGCTGGGAGGCCCTGGGAGAAGGACTCCGGGCCCCGTTCGAGGCGGCGGCCGCCCAGCCGGGGAGCGGCTTCTGGGCCCTCGTCCCCCTGATGGCCGGCCCGGGACACGGCCCGGTGGCCCGGGTCAGCCTGGTGCTGCGGGCGGCGGTCCCCGGGCAGCGCGGAACGCGAGCGCGCCTCCTCCCCGTCCTCGCCCTCCTCGGCCTGCTCCTCCTCCCCTGGCCCGCCCCGGGGACGGCGTGGAGTGCCCGGGACCGGGTCCTCGCCGGCCTCGCCGTCCTCGCCGCCCGCGGCCTTCTCGCGATCGCCCCTCCCTGGGACCCGGCGGCGCCCGCCGCGGTTCCCCTCGCGGTGGGGGCCACGGGCACCGCCGTCTTCCTCCTGGCCGTCCTGCTCCTGCCGGTCCGCCGGCTCGTGCGCCTGCCCCTCGGGTTCCTCCTCGCGGGCGGGGGGCTCGTCCTCGTCGCGCGCTGGACCGCCGGGACCGGCCTCTCCCCCGGGGAGGGGCTGCTCCCGGGGGCCGGCCCCCTCGCGCCGGTGGCGATCGCCGGCCTCGTCGGTCCCGTCGCCGGCGGCATCGCCCTCCTCCTCGCCCGGGCGGGCCGGGCCCGGCTCGTCGCCCTCGCGGTCGCCGCGGCGATCGCGGGGGGACTCGCGGGGCCGGTCCACCTGCGGGCCCTGGTCGGGGCGGCGCGGGAACGGGCGGAACGCACCCTGGCCCGGCAGGTGGCGGAGCGGGCGTCGACCTGGGACCGGGACCTCGGGGACACCCTCCAGCTCGCCGTGGGCCCGGGGGACGAACCGGGGCCTTCCCTGGTGCCGGAACGGGACGCGATCGACCTGTGGTGGCGTTCTCCCCTCGGCCGCCACGGCCTCGCCTCCGGCGTCTTCCGCTACGACGGCGACGGCAACCTGGAAGACGCCTTCGCCAGCGGGCTGCCGCCGGTGGTGCCGGCACCGCCCGGGGACGACGCCCCCGCCGACGGACGGGTGCGCCGGGAACTGCTCCGGTTCGTCGGCGGGGATGTCCCGGTGCGCGTGGCCCGGGTGGCCCGTCCCGGGGGCGGGGCCTGGGTGGCGGCGGTGCTGGAGTCGCCGGCGAACCTGCCGGGGCTCGCCCGGGACGATCCCCTCCGCGGCGCGCGGCTCCCCGGCGCCGGGAGCCCGTTCCCCCCGGCGGAGGAGACCGTCCCCCACCTCGCCTGGTTCGACGGGGACGGCCGTCTCCTCGGGGCGGCCCCCGGGATCCTGCCCCCCGCTCCCCTCGCCCCGCCGCCGGCCCCGCGGTGGCGCGCGACGCGGGTGTCGGGGCGCGCCGCCCGGGTCCTCGAGCTGCCGGAACCCCCCGGCACGGTCTCCATCGTGCTCTTCCAGCCGGGTCCCCTGCGGGCCGCGGCCCTCGCCGCCGGCTGGGCCGGGGTGGCCCTCCTGCTCCTCCTCGCCGGGGCCCTCGGGGGACGCCTGCTCCTCGCCCCCGGCGCGACACTGGCGGCGGCGGCCGGGACGGTGCGGGCCCTCGTCACCCGGGTCCGCTGGGCGGTCCCCGCGGCGCTGCTCGCGGCCGGCCTCCTCCCGCTGCTGGTCCTCGGGCTGACGGTACGAGCGGCGGCCCACCGCCAGGCGGCGGACGAGCTGACCGCCCAGGGGACCCGCACCGCCGGGTTCGCCCGGCGGTTCGTCGAGGACTACCTGGCGGTCCAGGGAGAACGCCCCGGCGTCCTCGACGACGCGGTGGCCGCCTGGCTCGCCCGGACCCTGGGAGAGGATCTCTTCGCCTGGGAGGGCGGGGAGCTCCTCGCGACGTCCCGACCCGACCTGGTCCGCGCCGGCCTGTGGCCGGAGCGGCTGCCGGGGGACACGTGGTGCGCCCTCGCCGTCCTCCGGCGCCCCCTGCTGGTCGAGCCGGTGCGTCTCGCCGCCGGGCCCCGGGCGTTCGACCTGGTCGTCGTCCACGGGCCCTGGCGCGCCCCGGACGGGCGGACCGGCGTCGTCAGCCTCCCCCTCGCCTGGGCGGGGCGGCGGAGGGCGGCGGCTCTCGTCGAGATCGACCGGGCGCTCCTCGTCGCCTCCGCCCTGCTCCTCGGCCTGGGAACCCTGCTCTTCGTCCCGCTGGCCCGCCGCCTCGTCCGGCCCCTCGGCCGCCTCCAGGCGGCCGCCGAGAGGATCGGCGCCGGCGACCTCGAGGCCCGGATCCCGGAGACCGGGTGGGAGGAGACCCGTGCCCTCGGGCGGGCCCTCTCCGGCATGGTCCGGCGCCTCGCGGCCCACGAGCGGGCGGAAGGACGCCGGCGGGCGTTCGCCCAGATGGCGCGCCGGGTGGCCCACGAGGTGAAGAACCCGCTGACGCCGATCGGCCTCGTCGTCGACCACCTGGAACGCCTCGCCGAGCGGAACGACCCCGGCCTGCCGGAGGCCCTCGCCCGGGGGCTCCGCACGATCCGCGACCAGGTGCGGGTGCTGCGCGACACGGTGGAGGAGTTCTCCGACTGGGCGCGCCTGCCGGCCGCGCGGCCCGAGCCGCTGGACCTCGCGGACGCCCTGCGGCGCTGGCTCGAACCGTACCGTCTCGCGGCCCCGGAAGGGGTGGAGATCGTCCTCGAGGGGCCGGGGTCCGGTCCCGGGGTCCACGCGGACCCGCGGCTCCTGCGCCGCGCGGTCGTCAACCTGGTGGAGAACGCCCTCGCCGCCATCACGGAAGGGGGCGGCTCCCGGGTCGTCGTGCGCTGGCGCGAAGGCGAGGACGGGGGCGCGGTGATCGAGGTGGAGGACGACGGCCCCGGCGTCCCCCCGGAACGGCGCGAGGCGATCTTCGAACCGGACGAGACCACCCGTGAAACCGGCACGGGGCTCGGTCTCCCGATCGCCCGGGACGCCATCGAGGCCCACGGCGGCACCCTCGCGGTCGGGGACGCCCCGGGCCGCGGCGCCCGCTTCACGATCGCGCTCCCCCCGCGGCACGAGGCCTGAACGGGGCTTCCCGGGGCGAGCCCGGCGGGGCGGAAGGGACTACCCTTTCCCCGGGGTGCGAAAGGAGCCGGGCATGGACGACCGGGAACGGGTCGAGGCGGTGCGTGGAACGCTGGTTCTCCTCGCGGTGGTCCTCGCGGCGCTCCTCGCGCCGGGATGCGGCGGCGAGGGGGAGAGCGGCCCCCTCGACCGGCCGGCGGGAGGGGAGATCCGGGTCGGCCTGCCGGCGGAGCCGGACTCGCTCAACCCGTACCTCGCCCGGACCCAGGCGTCGTTCCTCGTCGCCAACCGGGTGCTTCCCTCCCTCCTCGACGAGATCCTCCCGGACGAGGTCCACCGGGCCGGGTACGAGCCGGCGCTGGCTTCCTCCTGGGAGTTCTCGGAGG
>JAMOQA010000331.1 GCA_027064265.1 Acidobacteriota bacterium | reverse complement strand
CCTGGAGGAGCCGATCAAGGCGATCGGCACCCACCGGGTGAAGGTCCACGTCCACCGGGACGTTGAGGACGTGGAGCTGGTCGTCGAGGTGGAGCCGGAGGAGGGCGGCGCCTCCGCGTGAGGCGCCCCTCCCGGGTGACATGGGCCGGGTCCGCGGCACGCGAGGGGAAACGGCCGGCACGCCGGGGGAGCACCACCTCGACCCCGCGCGGGGGGTGCTCGCCGGGTTCCTCGCCTGGGTCTTCCCGGGCGCGGGCCACTTCTTCCTCGGGGCGCGCCGCGAGGCGGTCGTCTACCTGGTCCTGGTTCTCGGGTCGCTGGGGCTCGGGGTCGGGCTGGGCGGCAACCTGGCGATGGTCGACCCGCGGCTTCCCGTGCTCTCCGGGATGCACGTCTTCTCGAACCTCGGCCTCGGGCCGATGGAGCCGCTGATCCGGACGGCCCTGTACGGTTCCCCGGCCTACGTCCGCCACGGAGAGGCGCCTCCCGCCCTCGGGCCACCGCCGGTGACCCGGCGCTGGCGGCGGTCGTTCTCCACCTGGAGCGGCTATGGCAACGGGTACCTGACCCTGGCCGGCCTCATGAACCTCCTCGTCATCCTCGACGCGTGGGACATCGGCAGCGGGCGGAAGCGCCACCCACGGGAGGACGGAGCATGAGGCACCTGGTCCACATGCTCCTGTTCGCCACGCTCCTCGCGGTCTTCTTCGCGACCATGTACCGTCCGCGGGGAGCTCGTCTCCGGTTCGGGCTCGCGGTCTGGGGTGCCCTCGTCGGGAGCGCCCTGGGTCTCGCCCTGCTGATGTATCCGTTCACCTGAGGGCACGGTGCGGACGGTCCTGCGCCTCGCCCCGCCCCTCCTGCTGATGGCGGTGATCGCCTGGCTCTCGCACCGGCCGCTCCCGGTGGGGCTCGCCCACGGTTCGGACAAGGTCGTCCACTTCCTGGTCTACGGAATCCTCGCGGCGCTGTGGGTCCGGGCCCTCCGGCCCCGGGAGCCGGGGGGCGGTCGGAGGGCGTTCCGGAGGGCGCTCCTCGTCGCGGTCGTCGTGACCGCGGCGTGGGGAGTCCTCGACGAGATCCACCAGTCGTTCGTCCCGGGGCGGGACGCTTCCCCCGGGGACGCGGTTGCGGATACGCTGGGGGGGCTGGCCGGGGCCGTCCTGGCCGGCCGGTGGGCGTGGTTCATCGGGGGAGAGACGGAGGAAGGCCATGCCTGAACGTCGCCTGACGGCCCGGACGGTGGTCGCCTGCCAGAGCCGCTCCCACGCGGGGCTGCTCCTCCAGGTGCTGGCCCTTCCCCCGGGGGACGTCCTCTACGTCGTCGAGTCCCGGGAACTCGAGCGCTGGTTGAAGCGCCGGGGGCTCCGCGTTCACCGGGCTTCCTTCCGCGACCGGGCGGCCTGGCGGGAGGTCCTGCCGGCCGGGCAGCTGGTGGTCGCCCTCAAGGATCCCCGGCGGCTCCGCTCCACCCTGGAGGCGGTGCGGCGGGAGCGGGGCGACACGCCGGTGCTCGTGCTTTCCCTCCATCCGGAGGACGAGCTGCCGGTCGATCCGGCCACCTGGCCCTGGGTGTACGTATCGTTCGCGGGGGAGCGGTTCCAGCCGGCGTTCCGGACGGACACCCGCCTCGCGCGGGCGAAGATCCTGGTTCGCCGGCTCCGGGAGATCCTGGACGACGCGAAGAGCATCCTGGTGCTGCTCCAGGACGATCCGGACCCGGACGGTCTCGCCTGCGGTCTCGCGCTCCGGATCCTCCTCGGGCGCACGAAGGTCTCGATGCCGCTCGCGTCCTTCGGGCAGGTCACCCGCCCCGAGAACCGGGCGATGACCGAGATCCTCGACCTGGACGTGCTCCAGGTGGGCGTGGACGACCTCGCGAAGTACGACCGGATCGTGATGGTCGACACCCAGCCGCCCCACCTGCGCCAACAGCTGCCGCGGGTGGACGTGGTGATCGATCATCACCCGGTCCAGACGTCCTACGAGGCCCGCTTCAAGGACGTGCGGAACAGCTACGGTGCCACCGCGACCATCCTCCTCGAGTACCTCCGGGCCGAGCGGGTCAAGGTGAGCGAGCGGCTCGCCACGGGGCTGCTCTACGCGATCCGGACCGACACGCTGCTCCTCGACCGGCCGGTGACCGAGGCCGACGTCGAGGCGTTCACCTGGCTCTTTCCCCGGGCGAACACGAACTGGATCCGGCGGATCGAGCGTCCGAGCCTGCCCCGGGAGACCCTGGACGCCTTCGCGGACGGCCTCCGCGGCGCGCGGATCGAGGACGACGTGATCTTCAGCCACCTGGGGGAGGTCGCCCGGGAGGACGTGATCCCCCAGCTCGCCGACTTCTGCCTCCAGGTCGAGGGGGTCGACTGGTCGGTGGTCTCCGGCGTCTTCGGAGAGGAGCTGATCGTCTCGATCCGCAACGTCGGGTTCGTGCAGGCGGCGGGCACGGTGGTCAAGGCGGCCTGGGCGTCCCTGGGGCCGTGCGGCGGGCATCGCTCGATGGCGAAGGCGATCCTGCCCCTCGCGAACCTCCCGCACCTGCGCAAGGGGCAGCCGACCGAGAAGACCTACCGGGCCCTGGAGGAGCTCTTCCTCGCCGCACTTCGCCGCGACCGGGAATAGGGGAGAGAGGCGAGAGAAAAAGGTGGCCCGCCGGGGGGGGACCGGCGGGCCTGGGGGGGTGCAAAGGGAGGAGGTCGGTCAGGAGGGGGGGAGGTGCTCCTCCCGGTGGGAGCCGGTGGGGCCGGCTCCCGGGGCACTGGAGGTCATGGGGCAGAGAACTGGAGCTGGCGGCGCAAGGAGCCCAAACGCTCGCGCAGCTTCATCTTCGCTTCCTTCTCGAGCTGGCGCACCCGCTCGCGGCTGAGGCCGAGGATCTTGCCGATCTCCTCGAGGGTCATCTCGTCGTTGCCCATCACCCCGAACCGCTTCAGAAGGATCAGCCGCTCCCGCTCGGGCAGCTCCTCGAGGGCCTGCCGCGTCAGCTGGATCAGCTCCTTCTTGTACACGTTCTCTTCCGGGCGCGCCGTCCCCGGGTCCTCCATGAGCTGGGAGAGACGGGTCTCGCCGTCGTGATCGACGAAGTCGTCGAGGGACTTTTCCTTCAGGAGCCAGGGAATCCACATGGGTCACCTCTCGCCCCCCTCTAGAGCAAGCCGCGTGCCAGCCTCGGGGGCCCGAAAACGGCGCTTTCGGGGGGCGGTGCTGCGTCAAACTGGCACGTTGTGCCAGCGTGGCGCTTCGTGTTCGTTCCTGTTCGCGGGAGACGGGTCGGGGCCGCCCGCCGCGAGGGGGGTATGTACCAAGAAACTGGGCGCGAGGCAACGGGTCATCAAGCGTTTTTTTTGCGAGGCCGAATGATCGTCCCCGCTGCGGGCGGGCCGGCGAACCTCGTTCCGCGGACCTCCCGGTCCGGAAAGGCCCGGCCCACGCCGTTTCCCGCCGGGGAGCGTTGTGCGGGGCGGGGTGCGGGGGTAGTCTCCCGGCCATGGGCCGCGTCCACGTCCTTCCCCCGGAGATCGCCGACCGGATCGCCGCCGGCGAGGTCGTCGAGCGGCCGGCCTCGGTCGTCCGGGAGCTGCTCGACAACGCCCTGGACGCGGGGGCCACCCGGGTCGAGGTGGACCTCGAGGGGGGAGGGCGGGAGCTGGTCCGGGTCGCCGACGACGGCGAGGGACTCTCCCGGGACGACGCCGTCCTCGCCTTCGAGCGCCACGCCACCAGCAAGGTGGCACGGGGCGAGGATCTCGACCGCATCGTGACCCTGGGCTTCCGGGGCGAGGCCCTCGCGGCCATCGCGGCGGTCGCCCGGGTCGAGATGGTGACCCGGGAGCGGGGAACGGAGGAGGGGACCCGGGTCGTCCTCGAGAAGGGACGGCTCCTCCGGGTGGAGCCGGCTCCCCGGGCGGAAGGGACGACGGTCGAGGTCCGCGCCCTCTTCGCCGGGATCCCCGCCCGCCGAAAGTTCCTGAAGAGCGAGTCGACCGAGCTCGATCACTGCCTGCGGGCGGTGGTCCGGGCGGCCCTGGCCCGGCCGGAGGTCGGGTTTCGCGTCCGCCACGGCACGCGGCGGCTCGTCTCGGTCCCTCCCGGCCAGGAGCCGGGGGCGCGGGTCGTCGAGCTGCTCGGCCGGAAGTTCGGTCGCGACTGGCTTCCCGCGGAAGGGAACGCGGGGCCCCTCGCGGTCCGCGCCTGGCTGGCCCGGCCCGAGGCGGCCCGGCCGGGGAGGGACGGGATCCACCTCTTCGTCAACCGGAGGCCGGTGCGGGACCCGTTCCTGCTGCGGGCGGTCCTCGACGCGTACCGGGGCGTCCTGCCGGAGGGCCGCTTCCCGGCGGCGGTCGTCTTCCTCGAGCTGCCCCCCGAGGAGGTGGACGTCAACGTCCACCCGGCGAAGACCGAGGTCCGGTTCCGGCGGCCCCGGGACGTGCGGGCCCTCCTTGTCGGCGTCCTCGGGGACGCCCTGGGCACCCCGCGGGCGATGGGGACCCTTCCCGGACCATGGCGGGGAGCGAGTTCGCCCCGGGAGCCCGGCGGGCCGGCTCCCCGGGGCGCCCCCGGGACCTGGGCGGGCTGGCCGGGGATCCCGGCGGGCTCCTCCCCGGCGGGAAGCCCGCTGCCCGGGCTCCGGGAAGGGATGGAAGCCGGTTCCGGCGCGTGGCCCGGACCGGCTCCGGGATCGCCGGCGAACCGGGGCGAGGCACCGGAGCAGGGGGGCGTTGCGCCCGCGCCGGGGGAGCCGGCGGGGGATCGGCCTCCCCGGGTCCTCGCCCAGCTGCGGAACTGCTACATCCTCGCCGAGGACGAGCGGGGGCTGGTCCTGGTGGACCAGCACGTCGCCCACGAGCGGGTCCTCTACGAGAGACTTCTCGACCAGCTCGACGAAGGAGAGCTCCCCCGCCAGGCCCTGCTGTTCGCCGAGCCCCTCGAGGTGGGCCCCGGGCGGGTCGCCGTCGCGCGGGAGCGGGTGGAGGACCTCCTGCGGCTCGGCTTCGAGGTGGAACCGTTCGGCGAGGAGGCGGTGATCGTCCGGCAGGTCCCGGCGATCTACGGGCGTTCCGCCCGGGCGGACGTGGTCGTCGAGGTGCTGGACCGGCTCGGGGAGGGGGACCGGCCCGGGGCGGAACCCGCCTTCCACCGGGTCCTCTCCACCGTCGCCTGCCACGCGGCGGTGCGGGCCGGCATGGAGCTGGACCGGGCCCGGATGGAGTGGATCGTCCGGGGCCTGTGGGCCTGCCGGCGGCCCACCCACTGTCCCCACGGGCGGCCGGTGCTGCTCCGGGTCGACTTCTCCGCGATCGACCGGGCGTTCGAGCGCGCCTGAGGGGGCGGCCCGAAACCCCTTGGCAGGAGGGGAGAACGGGCGTATTAAGAAGAGGGCCGGGGACAGAGTTCGGACGTGTCCATGATCGATCGCGAGCGTTCCACCAGGCGGATGGCGACCCGCGGAGGCCGGTTCCTGCTTCCCGTCGTCCTCGCCGCCCTTCTCCTCGCCTGCCTGCCGGCCCGGGCCGACCGGGTCGTCTTCCGGGACTTCCGGGTGCTCGAGGTCAGCCGCGCCGAGACCCGGGGCGACCGGGTCGTGCTGTGGCTTCCGGGGGGGAACAGCCTGGTGATCCCGGCCTCCCAGGTGCGGGAGATCCGCCGCGAGGGGCAGCCGGCGCGGGTGGAGGCACGGGAGGCGCGGGAAGAGACCCGCTCCACCCCCCGGGAGGACTGGCGCGTCCGGGCCGGGCGGTACGCCCGCTGGATCGAGAGCGCGGCCCGGCGCTACCGGCTCGACCCGGAGCTGGTGGCCGCCGTGGCCCTGGTCGAGTCGTCCTTCAAGCCGACGGCCCGGAGCCCCAGGGGGGCCCTGGGAATCATGCAGCTGATGCCGGAGACGGCCCGGGAACTGGCCCTCAGGAACCCGCTGGACCCCCGGGAGAACATCGAGGGCGGCGCCCGGTGGCTCCGGCGGCTGCTCGATCGGTTCGGGGGTGACCTGGAGCTGGCCCTGGCCGCCTACAACGCCGGCGAGGGGGCGGTGATGGAGCACGGCGGCATTCCCCCGTACCCGGAGACCCGCTCCTACGTGAAGAAGGTCCGCTACGCCCTCCGCAAGTTCCGGGGGGGCTGACCCGGGGTCGGCGCTCGCCACGCCGGTCCGGCGGCCCGGGAAACCCCGGGCCGCCCGTCGTTTTGGCCCCGGGAGGGGCGCTGCTATAATCCGCGCGCCCGTGCCCCGGGTGGGCCGGGCAAGGTGGTTTCGTGCTCTTCGACATCGGCGACCTGGACGCGCGGGGCGTGGCCCTCGACCACGTGGTGCAGATCCCCTCCTTCACTTGGGAAGGCGGGGAGACGGTCGCGTGCGAGCCGGCCACGTTCCGGGGGCGGATCCGGAAGACCCGCCGCGGCGTGGAGCTCGTCGCCACCTTCGAGACGGTGGTGCACCTGCACTGCAGCCGGTGCCTCGCCCCGTTCGACCTCGCCGTCGGGCGGACGTTCCGGCTGTTCCTCCTGCCGGACCTGGGCGAGGCGACCGCGACCGCCTGGGAGGGCGGGAAGGACGACCCGGACGCCCTCGACCTCTACCCCCTCGAGGGAGAGACGGTCGACTTCGGGGTCGTGCTGCAGGAGCAGGTGGACCTCGCGTTGCCCTACCGGCCGCTGTGCCGGCCCGACTGCCGGGGGCTCTGTCCCGGCTGCGGGGCGGACCTGAACCGGGAGCCCTGCCGGTGCGAGGCTCCCGTGGACGAGCGCTTCCGGGCGCTCGCCGACCTGAAACTCGTGCTCGAGCGGAGGAGCCGGGGCTCCTCCGGGAGGAAGTGAGCGATGCCCAATCCCAAGAGGCGCCACTCCAAGGCGCGCCGCGACAAGCGGCGGGCCCACGACGCCCTCCGGACCCGGTCCCTGTCCCGGTGCCCGAACTGCCAGGAGCTGAAGCTCCCGCACCGGGTCTGCCCGTCCTGCGGCTGGTACAAGGGCCGCGAGATCGTCGAGACCGAGGAAGTCTGATCCTCCCGGGAACGGACCCCTGGCCTTGACCGAGCGACCGGGAATCGCCCTCGACGCGATGGGCGGCGACCATGCCCCGGCGGAGATCGTTCGGGGAGGGGTGGAGTACGCCCGCATGAGCGGGCGGAAGGTGCTGCTCGTCGGCCAGCCGGAACCGATCGAACGGGTCCTCGCCGACCTGGACACCTCGGGCCTGGACCTCGAGATCGTTCCGGCCAGCCAGGTGATCGGCTTCGGGGAGAAGATCACGTCGGTCCGCAGCAAGCGGGACTCGTCGATCCACGTCGGCGCCCGCCTGGTGCGGGACGGGAAGGCGACCGCCTTCGTCTCCGCCGGCCACACCGGCGCGGTGATGGCGGTCTCCAAGGTGATCTACGGCCTGATCCCGGGGGTCGACCGGCCCGCCCTGCCCGCGCCGCTCCCGCGCCGGACCGGCGGGTACACGATCCTCCTCGACGCCGGCGCCAACGTCGACTGCCGCACGGAGCACCTGCGCCAGTTCGCGGTGATGGGGTCCCACTACGCCCGGCGCATCTTCGGCGTGGAGAACCCGCGGGTGGCCCTCCTCAGCATCGGCGAGGAGGACACGAAGGGGAACGACACCCTGCGGGAGGTCGCCCGGATCCTTCGCGAGACGTCGATCAACTTCGTCGGCAACGTGGAGGGGACCCACCTGTTCGGCGATCGTGCCGACGTGGTCGTCTGCGACGGTTTCGTCGGGAACATCGCGCTCAAGGTGGGGGAGGGGATCGCGGAAGCGATCGTCGGGATGATCCGCGACGAGGTCACGAAGACCTTCTTCCGGAAGGTCGGGGCGTTCTTCCTGCGCAGGGCGTTCGGGGAACTCAAGCGGCGGACCGACTACGCGGAGTACGGGGGCGTGCCGCTGCTCGGTCTCAAGAAGGTTTCGGTGGTCGCCCACGGGCGCTCCCGGGCCAAGGCGATCCGCAACGCCCTGCGGGTCGGGGACGCCGCCGCGCGGGGACGGATCGCGGAGCGGATCGGGGCGGACATCGAGGAGCTCCACCGGGCCGAGGAGCGCCTGGTGCACTGAGCACGCCCGCAGGGGGAGGAAGGAACCATGGCAACCGGCACCGGCTGGATCGCGCTGTTCCCGGGCCAGGGGAGCCAGGCGGTCGGCATGGGGAAGGCCCTCGCCGACCGGTGGCCCGAGGCCCGCGAGGTGTTCGAGGAAGCGGACGACGTGCTCGGCGAGTCCCTCTCGCGGCTCTGCTGGGAGGGACCCGAGGAGGAGCTGCGGCTGACCCGGAACACGCAGCCCGCCCTTCTCACGGTTTCCACCGCCGCGTTCCGGGTGCTCGAGCCCCGGGTGCCCCTGCCGGTCGCGGCGGCCGGGCATTCCCTGGGGGAGTACTCGGCCCTGGTGGCGAGCGGCACCCTCGCCTTCGCGGACGCCCTCCGGGCGGTGCGCCTGCGCGGCGAGGCGATGCAGGAGGCGGTCCCGGTGGGCGTCGGGGCGATGGCCGCGGTGATCGGGCTCGACGGACCGGCGGTCGAGGAGCTGTGCGCGGCCAGCCGGGAGGGAGGCGAGGTGCTCGTCCCGGCGAACTTCAACGCGCCGGACCAGGTGGTCGTCGCCGGGCACGCGACCGCGGTGGAGCGCCTGGTCGGCCGGGCCCGGGACGCCGGGGCGAAGCGGGCGATTCCTCTCAAGGTGAGCGCGCCGTTCCACTCGCCGCTGATGGAGCCGGCCGCCGAGCGGCTGGCGGCGTTTCTCGCGGAGCTGCCGTTCGCCGATGGTCGCTTCCCGGTCGTCGCGAACGTCGACGCCCGGCCGGGCACCTCCGGCGAGGAGGCCCGGCGGAAGCTGGTCGCCCAGGTGGCCTCGCCGGTGCGCTGGGTGGACACGATGCGACTCCTCGAGGAGGAGTGGCCGGGCTCCCCGGCCGCGGAGATCGGCCCGGGGAAGGTTCTCGCCGGGCTCGCCCGGCGCTCCGTGGAGACGATCCGGGTGATGCCCTGCGGGACCCCGGACGAACTGGAGGCGGTGCTGGCCGCCCTGGGAGGCACGACATGAGCGGGACGAGCTGGCCCGGGATCGCCGGGAAGCGGGCGCTGGTCACCGGGGGTACCCGGGGGATCGGCCGGGCGATCGCCGAGACCCTCGCGGCCGCGGGGGCGGAGGTGATCCTGACGGGACGCGACCTCGGCCGGGCCGAGGCCGTGGCGGAGGAGATCCGGGCGAAGGGTGGTTCCGCGCGGGGGTTCGCCCTCGACCTGGACCGACCCGAGGAGGCCCTGGAATCGCTGACTTCCCTGGCGAAGGAGACGCGGGACGACGGGGGGATTCCCCTGCTCGTCCTCAACGCGGGAATGACCCGGGACGGGCTCCTGATGCGGATGTCCCTCGCCGACTGGGAGGCCCCGAT